>JAJYGB010000449.1:632-5843 GCA_021785235.1 Bacteroidota bacterium | reverse complement strand
TAATGATGACATTGAAAACGCCAGCAAATCGGTTAAGTCGATCGTCGACAAGGTAAGGGAAGGGACCAGGCTCGCCACGGAATCCGGCGACGCGATAAACAAGCTGCTATCGTCGTCAGAGAACATGAGCAAGCAGGTCGACGTGATGGCAGGCGCGAACGGTGCGGTTGTGAAAATCATGTCAGGGCTTCTGAAGTCGATAGAGAAAATATCGGCCGTGGTCGATCAGAACATGAGTGCGACAGAGGAACTAAGCTCCAGCATCCGGCATACTGTTGAAATGATAAACAACGTATCGGCTATAAGTAAATCGAATGCCGCCACGATCAACGCCATATCAGACAATACCGTTAAGGCTTCCAGGGAGGCGGAGGATGTCGGCGAGATTGCCGTGGGCCTCGCGGATCTTGCCGACGAGATCCAGTCTTCCACCGCGCAGTTCAAGATCGACTCGGGAGGTGTAAGGCGGAACTGAGTAGCCCGCTGCAGATAGATCGCTGCTGCGAAGCGGCAGAGATGCTACCGGCGTGCTTCAGTACCTTCCTGCCACTCTCACGAAAAATCGATGAAACGCGTGGAATGAACGGACTGGTTCCGCGTACATTAAGATACATCCACCCGCGACAATAGTTATCCCGAGGTTTTGTCCCATCTTTACGGCGTTTGCGCTTTCCGCTCCCTGTTGAAGCCATACATTGCGGACTTCAGCTTCGGCGGCGTCGCGCAGCGTCGATTCAACGCGGTTCGGAGTTACACACACGACAGCCGCGTCAATCCTGCCCTTGAGCGCCGACAAGTCCGGATAGCATTTATCGCCGTCAATTTCCGAAAGTAAGGGGTTGACCCCGAAGACTTCATAACCGCGGTTCTTCAGTTCCCTGTAAATTGTGTTCCCGAATTTTCTCGGATTACGGGACACGCCAACCACGGCGAAACTTTTCGACCCGACGAATTCTTCGATTTCCTTCTTCATTATCCCTCCGAATGGTTGCGGGTTTCAGCGTCTGCGGGGCGTTGTACAATTACTTGTGACTTCTCTTCGCACAAGGAGCAAGGAGCGGCCACGAATGAACGAAAAAGTCTCCCGCAGCCAGATGCTAAAAAGCTAAATAAACAGGAACGTCGAAACAAATCTGCCGGCAGCAAGGGAAGGGCTGGACTGTCGCTCATTCAGCTGACAGCAGGAGCACGGCTGTCTTTTCTGAAAAATAGTTGCTCGAGGAACCAGAAGGCAACCGCGATTGCCGCATAGAAAGTCCCGAGCATGCAGACTCCGAACCAGCCGTGCGAGCTGTAGATTGCCGCCGATGTCGCCGAGCCTATGGCACCGCCGGTGAAGTAGCTCGTCATGTATGCGGTAGTCAGCCTGCTGCGTGCCTCCGGTTTCAAACGGTATATCTCGCTCTGGATCGTGATGTGAGTCCCCTGAACTCCCGCGTCAAGTATCAGGATTCCCAATATGAGCGGGAGGAGGTGAGTGGTCCCGGGAATCATCAGAATGAACGAAACCAGGTTAAGCAAAAGGAGAATGATGGTTGTCCTGTTTGACAAACCCTTGTCGGCCAATTTCCCCGTCATGTTTGCGGTGAGGGCACCCGCGGCACCGACAAGTCCGAAGAGTCCGATGACCGCGTCGGAGAAATGGTACGGGGGCGCTGCCAGTAGAAACGTAAGGCTGGTCCAGAGGACGCTGAAGTCGGCGAACACGAGCGCGCCGTAAACCGCTCTGATCCGCAGGGTCTTCTCAGTTTTCACGAGGTGGCCGACGGACGAGAGAAGCCTGGAATAGCTCATGTCAAGTTTGTGCCTGTGCTTCGGCAGGGAATAGGCGAGCACTCCCGTGAGCATGAGTACCAGGATTGCGGCGAAGCCGAACACCGCCCGCCACCCTGCGAGCTCTGAAATAAAGCCAGCCAGCGTCCTGGCGAAAAGAATGCCGAGAAGCGTGCCGCTCATCACCTGGCCTACTACCTTTCCCCGTTCGTGATCTCCCGCGAGTGTAGCCGCGAAAGGAACGAGAATTTGTACCACGACAGATGTTACACCGATGACGAGCGAAGCCGCCATGAAGAAATGAATGGAGGGTGACACCGTCGCTATGACGAGAGCAACGAATACCAATAGCGAAACTGAGACAATCAGCTTCTTCCTTTCGAGCAGATCTCCCAGCGGCACGATGAAAATTAGTCCGATGGTGTACCCTATTTGAGTGAATGTAACGATCAGGCCCGCGGTAGCTGTACCGGTGTGGAACGCGTGCGCGATCGTGTCCAGAAGGGGTTGTGACCAATAAAGGTTAGCGACGCTGATGCCGCACGCCACCGCCATTATGAAGACAATCTTCGGGCTCAGCTCTGTCGTGCCGTCTGACTTTCGGACGTAGAGTATATGATGAGGATTGTCTATGTGTTCTTCGGTATTCAATCTACTTCAGAATTACAGTTGTGATGGACGGGATTACCACATTTCAAGCCTGGCCTGATCCGTGTCTCTTTTGTTTCACGAGTACGCAAAGAAGACGCGAAGTTACGTCAATAACATCTATATGTCGGCGAGCGCCAGAAGCGCTCTCCTGCATTCTAACAAACTCAAATGATTGAGAGGGAGATGGCGTAAGGCGCCGCTCGCGAGGAACGATTCAATCCTCCTTTGCGCTCTTGGCGGGCTTGTTCAAGTCTTTACGGCCTTTGCGAGAAACTATAGTTTCCGGGAACGGCCAAATCTGGATGGGCCCGGCGTTCCGTGAAAGGAGGATCATTCTATCATCTCCGCGTCGGCGGCCCCGGGAGACTCCTGTTCCTTTCCGATTTCTATTGAAACGGTAGGTGGTGCGCCCAGTCTGTCGAATGCGCGGTATGAGTCGCACAGGATCTTCGCGAGGTGTTCTACCTTCTGTCCCGCTCCCTGCGCTATCTGCATGTTGCATGTGCCGCATGTCGTTACGACATAATCGACACGCGCTTCTTTCACCTGCTCGAAAAGGTCCGCCCCCGCGCGCATCGAGAGGTCGTAAAACTGGCTCTTCAAACCGAATGTCCCCGCCATGCCGCAGCATTTGTCCTCGGGTAGTTCTACGACTTCAAGACCGGGGACCAGTCGCATGAGGTTAATGGGTTGCCTGACAACCTTCATGGGGATTGAATGGCAGGCGTTGTGGTACGTCACCCGCTTTTTCAACTCACCGAATTTCATGTTAAGCGCGCCTACATCAGCGAGCTTCGAGAGGTAATCCGACAAGTCGAAGATGTGTTCGGAAACGAGCCTGCTGTCTTCGGTATCGACAATCCCCGGATAATCCTCCTTGATCGCGAGCCCGCAGCTCGGGGCGGAAGCCACTATATCGAAGCCTTCCTTCACGTACTTCGCGAGTTCAGCGACGTTCCAGGCTGCGTCTTCGGCGGCGGCATCCCGGTTGCCCGTCGTTATTTTCGCGATGCCGCAGCATCTAAGGCTGTCAAGCACCCGAACGTCGACATTGTTCCGCCGGAGGATCTCGATTGTCGAGAGACCCTCGCCGGCCGGATCGTTGAAGTTGGCGAAACAACCGGAGAAGTAAATCACTTTCTTCTGCGGGTTGGGGACTTCGCGGTTCACGCGGACTCGTTTATAGAGAGGTTTGTGGAAACGGGGGAGCTTTCGGCGGCTGTCGATGCCGAACAGCTTCTCCAACGGTTTCCGCAGTATTCCCAGGTTCGACGCGATGCTGGAAAGAGTCGGAGTTATCGCCCCGATCGCTGAGAGGGCCGGTAGAATGTTGATCAATTTGTCCTGCCGTGTCGGTTCGGTCCTCTTGAGATAAATCGTTTTCGCCTCCACTACCATCCCGGGAATATCGATTTGAGTCGGGCATTCGGTGAGGCAGAGTTTGCAGTTGAAGCAATAGTCGAGGACTTCCTTGAACTCCTTCTTTGCGAGGTAACCGGGGTCGAGATCGCCGCTGATTATGGAGCGAAGTATGTTCCCTTTCGCGCGTGGCGTCGCCCGTTCGTCGAATGTCACAAGCGCCGTGGGACAGTAACTCAGGCATGTGCCGCAACCGTGGCACTTCTCGATCTCGTGCGCCATGGATTCGTGATTAAGGGGAGTGCCGGTGTCGACGCGCTTGTACGAATCGCCATACCTCAAATCGTGTACGATCGAAGCGTCCTGCTCTCCGATAATCTTGCCGGGGTTGAGAATCCCGTTCGGGTCGAATATCCTCTTGACCTCCCGGAAGAGCGAATAGACTTCTTCACCGTATAGTCTCGAGAGGAAAGGAGTCCGGAGGGAAGAGCGAATAGACTTCTTCACCGTATAGTCTCGAGAGGAAAGGAGTCCGGAGCATTCCGTCGCCGTGTTCCCCGCTCAGAGTCCCTCCGAGGGAGATGGAGAGGTCGTATATCTCGCGCGCTATCGGATCAATTCTCTCCAGATGGTCTTTGTCCTTGAGGTCTAGAAGTACGATGGCATGAACATTCCCGCTTCCGGCATGGCCGTACAGCGCATATTCAACATGGTTGTTCCTGAAAATTTTCTGCGCACCCGTCAGGTACTCCGAGAATCTGTCCACCGGAACAGCGACATCCTCGACAAAAGACGTCTTCTTGCCGGGTTTCTCGATTTTATAGAAGATGGCGGACGCTTCTTTTCTGACGCGCCATAACTTTGCCGCCTCCTTCTCGTCCCGTGGAAGGATCTGCTTCGATGGGAGACGGAGCCTGGTGAGGTGATCTGAGAGTTTGCCAATTTTGTCGTCGCCGAGCCCTCGTTCTTCCTCTTCGAACTCAAATATCAGTATCGAAACGAAATCCTCTCCGAGCAGCCCATCTATCTGGGGATCAAGCCCCATCGCTGCCGAGGCAAAAGTCTTGTCGAGCATTTCGACGGCGGCAGGCTTGAACTGCAGAGATTCGTTCGCAGCGGCCGCGCAGGATTCGTAGGAAGGGAAATAGGCGATGAGGTTTCTTCTCTCGACAGGCGTCGGGACCAGTCTCAATGTCGCCTCCACCGTTATTCCGAGCGTCCCTTCGCTCCCGCAGAGGAGTTTCGTCATGTCGACGCGGCCATTTCCAATTGTATCCGCGAGGTTATAGCCGCATGAATTCTTGGGAGATTTCGGCCAATTTCTGGCGATGATCTCGCGATGCGGTCCGAGAAGGTCGCCAATCCTTTTCGCCAGACCGCCGTCGGCGCCGGCGGAGACATCGAGCAAATTTCCGTCGGCGGTTACCA
>JAJYGB010000449.1:0-622 GCA_021785235.1 Bacteroidota bacterium | reverse complement strand
AAGCCGGTCCACCAGATCGAAGAGGTTGTATCCGGACGCATTTTTCGAGACATTCTTTCGATGTTTTTTCAAAACGGGTGCCCACAGGGGGAGATTTTCCAGAACGGATAAGAATCCCCGCGGCATCTCTCCCCCACCAGGCCAGTCTTCAGGACGGCCTTTGACAGGCGTTGGGAAAAGACGGACCGGGTCACCTTTCACCGGAACAAAATCCAGACCGAGCACGTTCTCCTTGACGGCCCCGTATTTCAGGGAGTGGGCTCCGGCAGCGTTTGTCCCGATCATTCCGCCGATCACACACTGCTTGCCGCTCGAAGGATCGGGCCCGAACATGAGCTTCAGGGGAAGGAGGGACTTGTTGAGGTCGCTGAGGACGACGCCGGGCTCGAGCCTCACGGATCGCGCCGCAGCGTCGATACTAAGTATGTTCCTAGAATATTTGTTGAAGACGAGAATGATTCCGGCGCCGAGCGGCTGACCCGCGAGGCTTGTCCCTGCACCTCGGCTGGTGATCGGAATGCCGCGTTCGTTGCAGTAACGCACGGTTTCCGCAACATCTTCGGCGTTACGTGGCACGACGACACCCAGCGGTTTGACCCGGTATATGCATGCCGCTGTACTG
>JAJYGB010000245.1 GCA_021785235.1 Bacteroidota bacterium | reverse complement strand
TATGGTCCAAAGTTAAGTCTCCCAATATACACGCCACAGAGAACAAGGATTAAACTTGCCGCGATAGCCGCCCATAGAACCCACTTCAGGAATTTCAGCATGCCCGCCTCCTCCCATTTCAGCTAAATATGGGAAGCGGCTTCTTTCATTTCAACGCCAATCCGGCTCAAGGCTCAACCCGCGTACTTCGTTGGATCATGAACGCCGGCTAATCTGAAGGCCTCTCTCCGCTCGACACACGTTCCGCATCTGCCACAATGGAGGCTCCCGCCTTTGTAACAAGAATAGGTAATCTCAAATGGAACTCGCAGCTCATGCCCCAGGAGAACTATATCTTTTTTATGCAGGTCTACAAACGGATCTTCGATTTTAACATTCATATATGTACCTGCCCTCGCGGCTTCAGACATCGCCTTAAGGAATTCCGGACGGCAATCCGGATATATCGCATGGTCGCCCGCATGAGCGGCATACAGGACCGTAGCGGCTCCGACAGATTCCGCGAACCCTGCTGCGATTGAAAGCATTATGCCGTTCCGAAACGGGACGACGGTGCTCTTCATCGAAGAATTCTCGTAATGGCCTTCGGGTATCTCCCCACCACTCTGAAGCAGATCAGACTTGAAAAGTTCGTTTACAAACGGAAGTCTGGTTAGAATGTGCTCGGCCCCCGCCAGGGCCGCAATTTCTTTCGCCGCGGCTTGCTCCCGCTCGGCATGCTTGGAACCATAATCAAACGTCAACGCCACGACATTGTAACGCCTCATCGCCCAATGAAGAAGCGTACTGGAATCGATGCCGCCCGATAGTGACACCACTGCCTTTTCCATAACGCAAAATTTCCTTCTGTTGAAGGAATAAGGTCTCTTTTTCTCTTGACATTTCAAAATGTATAAGCTAACATGATAGGAACAATTCCTATTATCATAACCAAAAAGGAGGAAGATAAGATGGCAAAACAATTGAAGGGATCGAAGACCTACAATAACTTGAAAGAGGGCTTCGCCGGAGAATCACAGGCGAATCGTCGTTATCTCTATTTCGCTCGTCATGCCGACATCGAAGGTTATCCCGACGTAGCAGGCGTGTTCCGCGACACGGCCGAAGGCGAAACAGGGCACGCGTTCGGACACTTCGACTTCCTGAAGGAAGTTGGCGACCCGGTTACTAACGTTCCGGTCGGCGATACGAAAGCCAACCTAAATTCAGCCGTGACGGGTGAAACATACGAGTACACCGAGATGTACCCGGGTTTCGCGAAGACGGCGAGAGAAGAAGGCTTCGACGAAATTGCGACCTGGTTCGAAACCCTCGCCCGCGCAGAAAAGTCCCACGCAGGCAGGTTCCAAAAGGCTCTCGATACTCTCGGGAAGTAAATCAGAAAGGTCTGCCGGGGCCCTCTTTGGAAAACGTAAGCGGGCTCCGCGGGCCGTTCTTTCGCACGCATGATATTGGATCATAATTTGTGGAAACAAGGGGTCTGAAAATGGCATTTGATTTCAACGCAAAAGATTTTTACGAGACAGAATCGTACGCCAAAGAGACGGCACGCATATTCGATATCTGTAACGGCTGCAGGCTTTGCTTTAACCTGTGCCCATCCTTCGATGTCCTCTTTAAGCGAATCGATGAGCTTGACGGCGAGATGAATAAACTCACCGATGAAGACACGAAGAAAGTTGTGGACCTTTGTTACGACTGCAAGCTTTGTTTCCCGAAATGCCCTTACACGCCGCCGCACAGCTACATGCTCGATTTTCCCCGCCACATGTTGAGAGGCAAAGCGATCGAAGCGAAGAAGAGCGGCGTGACTCTCCAGGACCAAATGCTGAGCAGAACCGATCTCCTTGGAACCGTTTCGACAAAGGCGGCGCCAATCGTCAACTGGACGCTCGAGAGCAAGCTGTTCAGGATCCTGATGGAAAAGACGATCGGCATTCACCGCGACAGAAACCTGCCAAAGTACACGAGCCAAACTTTTACTTCATGGTACAAGAAGCATAGAAAGCCGGAGACTCCAAACACTGACTCTCCGAAAGTCGTGTTTTTTCATACTTGCTCGGTGAATTACAACGACACCGATACCGGCAAGGCGGCGATACAGGTGCTTGAAAAAAATGGCGTACATGTTGAAGTGCCTCCGCAGAAATGCTGCGGTATGCCTTACCTCGATGGAGGCGACATCGATAACGCAAAGAAGCACGCGGCCTACAATCTTCGCCAGCTCGCCGGCTATGTCAAGAATGGATACGACGTAGTCTCACCGGGACCGAGCTGCAGCTACCTGATGAAACAGGAGTACCCGATGCTCTCCGACGACACGGACGCGAAACTGGTGGCTTCGCACACGTTCGACATGATGGAATATCTTGCCAAACTCAACAAGGAAGGAAAGCTCTCCAAGGAGTTCAAGAATCCGCAGGGGAAAATCACATATCATCTTCCCTGCCACCTGAAGGCCCAGAACATCGGCTTCAAATCACGCGATGTCCTGCAGTTTATCCCAGACACCGAGGTCGATGTAGTTGCCAAATGTTCGGGCCATGACGGGACCTGGAGCCTGAAGAAGGAGAACTTCAAGATGTCACTCGAAGTAGGCGAGCCGCTGTTCGAGAAATTCAGGGACGGAGGGGCAGCAGCAAGCGATTGCCCGCTCGCGCAGCTGCAAATCGAGAAGGGCTCTGGCGCTAAGCCGCGTCATCCGATACAGATACTGAGAGACGCTTACGGAATGGAGAAGGATCCAAAGGCTTGATACGGACCTTCCGGAAAGCCGAGAGAGAGATCGCGATCAGTGAACGCACGCTCTCCCGCTAAGAAGGCGGGCATATTATCAGAACAGATCGAACAGGAGCAAGACAAGAGTGAAACCCATAGAATTCAGTGAAATCAAGAACATTATAGACTACGAGAAGATACGAAACGACTTCCGCCAGAGGATCATCGAAATGAAGAACCTCCGGAGACTCAAAATAGGCGAGATGGTAACTCTCACTTTTGAAAATAGGTACACTGTCACCTTCCAGATCGAAGAGATGATGCGTGTCGAAAGAATAGTCGATGACGAAAAGATCAAGGATGAAGTGGAGACTTACAACGAGCTCATCCCGCGTGATAACGAGCTTACCGCAACACTCTTTGTTGAAGTCGATGAACAATCGAAGATCAAACCCGTCCTCGATTCGCTCGTCGGGTTGAACAAAGATTCGGTGTATATGAAAATGGGAGAGAAGTTGATTCCCGCAGTCTTCGAAGAAGGGCACGCCACCGACGACAGGATCAGCGCCGTCCAATATGTTAGGTTCAAATTTTCCCTGGGAGAGACAAGCATCCTCGCCGACCCTTCGGTCCCCGTATCGCTTATTATCAGGCACAAGAATTACAAAGCAGAAACCCCTCTCAATGAGAGATTACGGCGCGCACTCCACCGCGACATTACCGAAGACAGCTCGGTAAATGTCTGGATTTAGAGAGGCATTTACAAATAGAGGCTAAATCTCATGCTGAACGACACTCAACAATCCGAAGGATCCCTCCGAAGGAAGCGGAGCAGGCAGAGGGAAAAGGTGCTGGACATAGTCCGCTCCACCAAGTCGCATCCCACTGCCGACTGGGTTTTTCACGAGGTACGCAAGGAGCTTCCAAACATCAGCCTTGCGACGGTCTACAGGAACCTTAACCTTCTCGCTGAGTCGGGTGAAATCAGCGAGGTGATATGCGATGGACAACTGAGGTTCGACGCGAACAAAGAGGAGCACTTCCATTTCATCTGCAAATCCTGCAAAGGGATATTCGATATAGATGAGGCAAGGGTCACGCCCGACTTTAAACTTCCGCGTGGATATGTCGTTCAGGACTTAAGGATCGACTTCTACGGGATATGCCCTGCCTGCCAGACACAGCGCTCGTAGCAGTTTTACTTCTTCTTTCCTTTCGCGCCATCATCGAGTTGAAAGCGCACCGTCTTTGACCATGTGCGCTTCTCCCTCTTTATATAATCAAGATAGATCGCCCTCCCGACCACGTATATCCAGAACTGGCAGTAAGTGAAATACATCAGGAACACGAGGAAGAAATTCCTCGGCGTGTCCATTCCCTCATACGACAATACTAGAATTATTTCCAGGATGAAGAGTACGACCGCCAGTACCCAAACAGTAGTATACGGACCCGGAAGCGGAATCGCGACCAAATGCGTGACGCTCAATAAAAATATTAAATCGCTGACGCCGATTGCAAAGAGGAACACGTAATAAAGCGAGAGTAGATAGAGGACTTCGAATGCGAGGAACTTGTTTTGGAATTGCGTTATCTCTCTCATGAATTTCGTCACAACATAGTTGTTGCCCCGGACCCATCTGGTTCGCTGTTTCGTCCAAACCGGAAGCGTCTCCGGCTCCTGTTCAAGCGTTACTGCAAACGGTATGTATTTGATTTTGTAACCTTTCATGTAAACCCTGATGCTCAACTCAGAGTCTTCTGTAATGGCATCCTCGTCCCAGCCGTTGAGATCATCCACGAGATGCTTCCATATCACGAAGTTCGTCCCCGGCAGCGTTGCCACCTTAAACATCGCCCATCTTCCAGCCTGCAGTATCGCCTGAAAACTCATCGTCTCAATGCTGACGAAACGAGTGAGCCAGGTCCTGTCTTTGTTAATGGTTCTGAAGTTACCGAGCACGGCGCCGAGATCAGGATGCAGGAGAAGTTCCGCAACAAGGTATTTCAACGCGTCAGGAAGTGGCTGGTTGTCTGCGTCATAAACAGCTATCACCTCGGCATCGGTTTGCTTCAAGCCAAGGTTCAGCGCTCGTGATTTCCCCTTACCCCCTTCGCCTTCGGGCACGTTGTAGCATCGAACCCTTCGGTCCTGTTTCGACATCGACTCGACTATCTCCCCCGTCCTGTCCGAAGAGCCATCGTTGATGACTAGGATCTCCAGCTTGTCAGCCGGGTAATCCAACTTCACCATTGCGTCCAAGGTTCTCTGGATGACCGTCTCTTCGTTGTGAGCGGGGATGAGGATACAGACTCGCGGGCTTTCGAAATGAGTCATGTTGTCGATAGCTAGTTTTTCCTTGGCAGACGCCCAGTTGTGAAAGAAGCCGGCTATCGTCAGGACGAGCTGATAAGCGATCATGAACCATATAAATATCACCGAAAGAACGAACAGCGCCCCAAGGAGTGTCGTGAAAAAATCATACATGCGCGACTGTCCTTCTTCTGAACTTGAGCACAAAATAAAGGAGCACCAGAATCCCCCCGGCGATCGAGCCGAAGATCGCTATAAGTGCGGATGACCACAGGCTCGTCATGTCGATCCCATAAGATACAGTGCTTTCCAAAACCACAAGCGCTTTATGCTGGCCTGGCGGCAGAATGATGCCGTAATGTTGTTCCTCTCGCGAGACTGCAAACGGGATTTCATGATCGTCTATGAGAACTGCGTACGGCATCTTCTCGAAAGAAACAGCGGATCTGCCCATTGAAGAGTAAGTGAACTCTACTCCGCGTTGAAATGTCCGCTCGCTCAGGATATTACACGACGCCGCTTCTATATGTGAATGCATAAGTCCGCTTTCAAACGGGTTGACATCCGTTTTGACAATCTTAACAAAATGATCCCCCGCTGGGATCGAGAAGCAGCCGGGTTGGTAAGGATATTCTATCCGGCCGTCCACCGATACTTCAGCCACATCATTGCTGAGCCTCATGCATGTCGAGTACGGCGCGTCGACGCTGAAACCGCCGTTCGACGCGTCGAAATTAGATTGCGGCGTAGCCGCGTAA
>JAJYGB010000505.1 GCA_021785235.1 Bacteroidota bacterium | reverse complement strand
CGATTTGCTGGCGTCTTCAATGTCATCCTGAACCCTGTTGATCAACCCGGAAGTCTCTTTCGTAGCCGCTGCGGAGCGTTCGGCAAGGCTTCTTACTTCATCGGCCACGACCGCGAATCCCCGCCCGTGCTCACCGGCTCTCGCCGCTTCGATCGCGGCGTTAAGCGCCAGGAGGTTAGTCTGTTCGGCGATCTGTTCTATGTTTTCGATTATCCCCTCGATCTGCTCGGACTGTTTCGCCATACCCTCGATTTTCGAGGCAAATGCCGCAACCGTCTCCTCGATTTTCTTCATCTGTTCCAGGTTTTGCATCACTGCGGCGGCACCCAACTTCGAAATGTTGATGGCCTCAGACGAGGCGGTGACGACCGTATTCGCGCTCGAGCTGGCAGAATCGACGGCCCGCGATATTTCATCCGCGGATGCAGAGACATCCTCGATCGCCAGTCTCTGGTCGTGAGAATCCCTCGCTATCGTGTCGATGGCAGCTGCGATCTGTTCCATGTTGGCGTTCGCGTTGCTGACGGACATCGCCTCGTCGTTCAGGCTCTTCGCCATTTGCTGAATCGTCCCTGAATTGTAGCTCGATACTTCGACGGACTGCTTCGCAGTGTTTGCCAAATCGTGGCTGAGACTCAACAGCCGCTTCGATCTCCTGACCAATGAGCCGAATATTCCACGAAGGCTCAGGGGCTCACTGTTGAAGGTGGCGACGACGATGCCTTTGTCGACGGCTTTGTTGATATACGGAACCAGATTCTTGTCAAATACCCCCACGCTGATGGCATCATATTTCTTCGAAATGGATTCTTCGATGGCCGGGCCGTAGATTTCCGCGCTGACGTTGATAATACCGTTAACAAACTGCCCTTTCGGAACAACCCAGTCGACGACGGCGTTGAAATTTCTTAGCTCTATCCTCGCCGCATCCACGCCCGCCCTGAAGAAGCTCCAGAAAACATCCCCGTCCCGTCCGAGGACGACGATTCGAATTGTCCTGTCCGCCTTCTTCATGGGCCTGAGCCGCCTTGCTGCCATAGCCTCGGTCTCGATGACTCCTTTGCCCGGCTGCCAGTACTGCGAATAATTCTGCGGCGTCACTACATCCATGCTTGTAAGCAGCCTCGTCTGCTGCGGCTGCCAGTTCGATACTATGTTGTTGAACAGCCCGATTACGGGATCGTGTCCCTGCGCGAAAACGTCCTGTGAAAGGGTGGCGGTAATTACACCCTGCTTCACGTACTCCATCGTCTGGTCGCCGAGATCGTGGCAGACCACCTTGACTGCTCCGGATTTGCCCAACTCCGCGACGGCCTTCGCGGCGGCAGCGCCGCCGTATGTCACATACACTCCTGCGAGGTCCTGATGCTTTTTCAACAACGACTGCGTCTCTGTGTACGTGATCTCGAAGTTCAGATTCGTCTCCACGATATCCAGAACGGAGACGGCTGGATACTTCTCCCGCAAAACGTTCTGAAACCCTTTTCTCCTCATATCGTGTCCAATGATGTTGAACTTCTCCAGAAGGATAACGACCTTCCCTTTGCCGTTGAGCGCCTTCCCCATCGCCTCGCCGCATGCCTGTCCCTCCAGATAAGAGTCCGCCCCGACATAGATGAATCGCTGGCACGGCTTATCGGTGGCCGAGTTGAATTCCTTGCTCGCCTCATTGAGATGCCCGATGATTGAATTCAATCCACGCACCATTTCGCCGACTTGCCCGTTCACCGATGTACTGATGGCACCCGCTTCCAGTTTGATGTTCGAGGTAAGATTCCCCTGCGCCATCTCTGTTAAAGCGGTAGACAACGAAATGAAATCCCTTTCCGCCATCCGCTTAACTTCGCTCGATAGAAACTTCACGGGACCGTACAGAGTCATCTGGAGATAGACCCCGAGGAAGACAATGACAACAATGCTTCCGAACAAGCCGATCATGAGCTTTTGTCCGGCAGACGATGCCGAGTTCGCAGCTCCACCGCCGATCTGCAGGTAGCCGGCGATCTCGACTGCGACAAAGAATAGAAGCAGCATCATGCCGAGGTGGAGGGAGTGTTTCTTGAGGAGCTTTTTCATTCCGTCAAACATGGCTTACTTTCGTTTGGTGTTTGAGTGATCGGTATTCGCACGACGTCTCCGATCATCACGATAGTGGCCGTATGTAGCCTTTGACAATGCATCTTTCCTACTTGAAAAGGACAGCCTATGATCCTCTATATGTTTTATCGGAAATTTAAAGAGGGACTTTAGTGCCACGTTTTTGACCAAAATAACGCGGTTTTGCCGCTGAAAACACACCGATAAACCTTTAACCGCGTCCTGATCGGAGATGGGGAGAGGTTGCTTTTTGGCCCTTCCTTGGCTAATGTTCCTTGGATCGGAACTCGATCGGGAAATTTAAACAGGAGTGAACATGATCAGGGAAGCGCAGCTTGCTGACGCTGAAGCAATCTGCGGCATATACAACAAATACATCATGACTTCTACCGCGACGTTCGAGGAGACGCCGGTATCAACGGAAGAGATGACAGAGCGCATCAGGACAATCACGAATGATTACCCATGGCTTGTGTACGAGCTCGACGGCAGACTGGCTGGTTACACTTATGCGAGGAAATGGAGGGACAGGGCATCGTACAGGAATACAGTCGAGACGGGTACATACATTGATGGCGAGTTTGTCGGCAAGGGGATCGGTACCGAATTGAAGAGAGCTCTACTTGACGCGCTCAGGTCAAGGGGGTATCACACCGTAATTTCTGGAATCGCTCTCCCCAACCCGGCAAGCGTGGCTTTGTGCGAGAAATTCGGATTCAAGAAAATCGCGCACTTCCGTGAAGTAGGCTACAAACACAATAGATGGATCGACGTCGGTTACTGGCAGCTTATGTTATAGAAATAGAAGACTTAAGTGAGGATTCGGGCATGCAAAGACTTACTATTCTATTTGTTGTCCTCGCTATTGGGGGACTCGTACGGGCTCAGGAAACAAGGACTGAACTTACAAGCGCATCCAGCGCCTACGATTCGAGAGCGAACAACGACTCCATTCCCGACGTGTATTCGGTCAGCGGTCGATTTGAGCAGGTGATGGTGATCCGGTTGAAATATCGGACCGACCTGCTCGGCGGGCTAGAGAAGGCCGTTAAAGAGAACAACATTCACAACGCCGTCATACTCGCGGGCACAGGCTCGGTGGTCTCATATCATTACCACGTGGTCAGCAACGTGGAATTCCCGACGAAGAATATATTCGTCAAGAACAGCGCGGCTCCCGCCGACCTGGTGAGCATGAACGGCTACATTGTAAATGGGAGAGTTCATGCGCACGCCACATTCACGAATAGCGATATGGCGTTCGGCGGCCATCTTGAACCTGGAACCACGGTCTTCACATTTGCCATAGTGACGATCGGCGTATTGAGCGACACCACCGACCTCAGCCGCATCGACGACAAGAACTACAGATGACAGTGCCCTGATAATTTGTTCCGCGAGAAGGTAGTGACCCGGTTTGAATATTAGGGAAAATATTTCATGCTGCCGCTCTGCGGCATGCCGCATCATTTATCTCAGACAGAATGTCGGGCCGGCTAAAGTCCGCAGGGTAGTCGCAGTGTATGCGGAGAAAAGTGTAAAATCCATTTTCGTTCTCTGCGATCTTCTTTCTCAGCGATCTCTGCGAGGGACCTAATTGAGTCATTACCAACGTTTGCATTACCATGGCGCAAGCCGTAAATTTTAGGAACATGGAACATCAACTTGGAAAAGAACTCGTCCTCGACGAGCTATTCGATTTGACGCTCTATAAGAGGATAAGGGAAATTGTATCGGACGATTTAAAACCGCTTTTCGACGAACTTATCCCGACCGAGACAAAGCACCTGAAGTTCTGGCAGGACTTCTTCTCGCTGGACGTCAACGAGCTCGACCTCAGGCGGCGGTTGAAGCTAAGCCTGCTGACTGCCGTCGCCCGCGTATTCGGAAATCTCGGTATCCATCTTGTGATCGAGGCTATCGAGGTTTACGGGGTGAGGAAATACATCACGGTCTGGGATAAGTACAAAGGGACCCCCACTGGTGAGGCTGTGCATAAGATCCTCGAGGATGAATTTCAGCACGAGGATGAAATCGTGTCGTCGGCAAGCGAAAGGCTCATTCATCCCGAGCGGGTGCGCGACATTTTCCTGGGATTGAACGACGGGCTTGTCGAGATACTTGGGGCCGTTTCAGGCTTCTTCGCCGCGCTATCGAGCATCCCGGCGGTCATAGCCGCGAGTGCCGCCGTCGCCGTCGCGGGCTCGATTTCGATGGCGGCCGGCGCTTTCGGCGCTCTGAATTCGGAAAAGGAAGTCGAGAGGGTCGAGGCGGCAAAGAAAGAGTTCATCGAAGGAAAACCCGGCGAGGTAAAAGCCGGTTCGTCAAGCGCGGCTGAATCGGCGCTCGTCGTCGGTCTGTCCTATTTCTTCGGCGCCCTCGTCCCGGTGCTCCCCGTTCTCCTGGGCGCGGTGAACATATTCTGGTCACTTGGGTTCGCGGCGGTGGTCATGGTATTCATATCCACAGTGATCGCGTTTCTCTCCGGTATGCGAATGCGGAAAAGAATCGTCACGAACCTCGTCACTCTCCTCATCGCCGTCGCCGTTACTTATGGAGTGGGACTTCTCGCAAGGTCGATATTCGGAATCAGCATATAGGATGTCCCACCGGCAGACTTCGTCTCTTCTGTCGTGAAGGACACGGCGAGACGCGCAAGCAGATAACACCGCGTCCCTGCAGGGCTGACTGTTTTATTTCCCCCGTTCTAACAATATTGCGTCCCAAAGCAGCTTCACCGTGAGTTCACCCTTTGCGGACACAGAAACGAGCCCTCTGGCACGTTTGCCCTGCGTACTCACGCTCTGCCTTAGACTTCTCGAGGTGCAGGTTGACTTCGGTCTTCTCATCTTATCGATTGATACCCTCCGAGGACCCCCTTCTTCGACAGGACGATCTGCCAGAGCTGATTGCTCCTGGCGCGGAACGCCCCGGCACTCGAGAGGAGGAAGAATTTCCACATCCTGAAGAAAGTCTCTCCGTACTTTTCCTTCACTTCATTCCAGCCGCCGACAAAATTATCATACCATGCCATCAGCGTTTTATCGTAGTCGGCGCCGAAATTGTGCCAGTCCTCCATGACGAACATCCCTTCTATTGCCTTCCCCAGCTGAGCGACCGACGGAAGCATCCCGTTCGGGAAAATGTACTTGTGAGTCCAGGCGTCGGTGCTGTTCACCGAGCGAGGGCTTCCTATCGTGTGGAGTAGGAAGAGTCCGTCGTCTCTTAGACATCTGTCCGCCACCATGAAATAGTCTCTATAGTTCTTGTATCCCACATGTTCAATCATCCCGATGGAGACGACTCTGTCGAATTGTCCTCTGACTTCCCGATAGTCCTGAAGCCTGAACTCGACCGGCAGTCCTTTAGAAAGTTCCCTGCCGAGCGACACCTGCTCAGTAGACACCGTTACGCCGACGACCTCAGCTCCATATTGTTCCGCGGCGTACTTGCCGAACCCTCCCCATCCACACCCTATGTCCAAAATTTTCATCCCCGGCTTCAGATAGAGTTTTTCGCAGACCAGCTTGAGCTTGTTTTCCTGCGCTTGATCGAGTGTCTGGGCATCCTTCCAGTACGCGCAACTGTAATTCATCCGTCTGTCGAGCATTTTGGTGAACAGCTCGTTCCCAAGGTCGTAATGTCTCTCTCCGACGATGAAGGCCCTGCTCCTCTTCTGCATGTTCATCAAACGGAAC
>JAJYGB010000424.1 GCA_021785235.1 Bacteroidota bacterium | reverse complement strand
CCCAGAACGCTCTTCCGTGAGTTGACGCAATCAGATCATTGCCGCGCACTTCAAGATCGTGAATCGCGACGATCGGAAGGTCGTTGCTCAGCAGCTGCCAGTCCTGTCCATCGTTGAAAGAAACGTAGACGTGTGTTTCCGTGCCGGCGTAAAGGATGTTCTTATCAACAGGGTCCTGACGGACGACGCGCGTAAAATCATTCTCCGGAATGCCGTTTGTAATCTTCTTCCAAGACTTGCCGTAATCTGTCGTCATATAGATGTAAGGATGCTCGTCGTCAAATTTGTACCTTGTCGCGGCGACATAACAGGTCCCTGCATCAAAATGAGACGGCTCAATTATACTTATCAGGGCCTGCTGCGGTAGTTCTTTCGGAGTCACGTTGTTCCATCTCGCACCGCCGTCGGTAGAGACGTGTACCAGGCCATCGTCCGATCCCGCCCAGAGAACTCCCGTCTTAACCGGAGATTCGGCGAAGGCGAAGATGGTACCGTAGTATTCGACGCTGGTATTGTCTTTCGTAATAGGTCCGCCGGAGGAAACCATCGTCGCCGAATCAGCGCGCGTCAGGTCGGGGCTTATAACGCTCCAACTGTCACCGCGGTCCGTGGATTTGAAAAGGACGTTCGCGGCCGCGTAGATGGCGTTGGGTTCATTCTCTGGGATCACTATCGGAAAAGTCCACGGGAACCTGTACTTCGTGTCGTTCGCGGCTGTACCCAGCGGGTTGTCCGGCCATGGCGACACGACTTTCCTTTGCATGGTCTCGGGGTCAAAGCGAGTGATCAGCCCGCCGTACGAGCCCGCGTAAATGGTGTTCGGATCGTTGGGAGGGACCGCGATATATCCGCTCTCCCCGCCGCCGACGTCATAAAAGTCTTCGTTTGTGATGACTCCCCTGTCCGACCGGCTCAGGATGGAGACCGTCGAGTTGTCCTGCTGCGCACCGAGGATCCGGTACGGGAAACGGCTGTCCGTTTCGACGTGGTAAAACTGCGCGGTCGGCTGGTTGTCCAGTGTGGACCACGATTTACCGCCGTCCATTGAAACAGTTGCGCCGCCATCATTGGCTTCGATCATTCTGTCGGCATTATTCGGGTCGATCCACATATCATGGTTGTCGCCGTGCGGCACTCCCATTCGCTCGAACTTCGCTCCGCCGTCGATGGATTTAAAAAACTCCACGTTCAGATCGTACAGCGTGTTCTCGTTCTTCGGATCGGCGACAATCCGCGAGAAATACCACGGCCTGGTGCGCAGGTCGCGGTCGTGGTTCACGTACTCCCAGGTTTCTCCGGCGTTATCCGAGCGGTAAATGCCGCCTTCTTCCGCCTCGACGCTCGCCCACACCCTGTCAGGGTTTGCCGGCGAAACCGCGATTCCTATGCGGCCGATGATTCCTTTCGGAAGTCCCTTGTTCTCTGTTATGTTCTTCCATGTTTCGCCTGAATCCGTGCTTTTGTAGAGCCCACTTCCTTTTCCGCCGCTGTTGAAACCCCACGGCATCCTCTGCGCCTGCCACATCGCGGCGTAGAGTATCCTGGAATTAGCCGGATCCATGGCGAGGTCTATCGCGCCGGTGCTGTCGTTAACGAACAGAACATTCTTCCATGATTTTCCGCCATCGATCGATTTATACACTCCGCGCTCTTTGTTGGGTCCGAATGCCCTCCCGAAGGCGGCGACATACACGACGTCGGGATTCTTCGGATCGACCTGTATCCTGGCTATGTGGCGAGTCTCGGCCAGCCCGGTGAAACTCCACGTCTTGCCGGCGTCTTCTGATTTATACATCCCCTCTCCGTACGTCACGTCTCCGCGCAGATCGGATTCTCCTGTGCCAACATATATGACGTTCGGATCAGACGGGGCGACCGCAATGGCGCCGATGGAGGAGTTCTTGAAATACTTATCGGAAATATTCGACCAATCTGCACCTGCGTCGGTTGTCTTCCAGACCCCACCGTCGACCGAGCCGAAATAAAAGACCAGCGGGTTCGAAGGATCGCCGGCGACCGCCACGGCGCGCCCTCCCCGAAACGGCCCGACGAGCCGCCATTTCATGGTACTCAGATAAGAAGTGTCGACGACCGCCGCTGTCTTCGATTCCTTCGCTGCCGCGGTTTTCGGCATCGAGAAGCCAAAGACAGGCACGGTAAGGAGAACCGCAAGCAGAGCGGCAGTTATTCCACATTTGCGCATTTGAACCTCCGGGTTTGTTGCTTTGAAAATATTTCGAAGCAGATCCATGGTGAGGCAGGATCGGATCGACATCATCGGAACAGATTCTATTTCAGACAAGAATTCGGGACGAACGATGTCTATGAACGAGGCGGACCGAATTTATTTCACGATCCATTTTATAAACCGGACGATGATCCCAAGACACATCGCGCACGCGAGAAGTATTCGCGGAAGAACAGGAATCGTGGTAAGCCAACTCTCTTTTTGTTCATCCATCTTCTTTTCATCGGCAACAAGAACCGGACAGCTCCGGTTCCTGCGCTGATTGATAAAACTAACAGACGGGCGACTCAGAAAAAAGTTGCTTTCCTTTCTCAACAAGGCTAAATTTGCTGTGTAGTTAGATAGAGGTGCGGTAGTTATGAGTACCCGTGTATCCGGAAATCTTCCGGGAAAGGTCCGAAGCTCCTTGCAAGCACGAACAAAGGAACTACCGCCGAAACCGTGATCACTACTTCGGGGTTCATGGTTGGGCTGCCCGGTCCGAAGGTCTCGTTCGAAGAGAGACTTCCGGAAAGGATTTCGGATGAGCTTGTCGAGATGATGCCGCCCGGAAGAAGTTAAGAACTTGCAGACTGTCATCCGTTACGCGAAGGATCGCGGAGACCGGCGGATGGAGCGCTATTTTGCCGATCCATGTTCCGTAAAACAAACATCGGCATCCCGGATTTCTCCTCCGGGAAACTGGTCGGTACTCAATTGATGATCAGTTATTCCCTCCATTCGCATCTAAACCTCCCGAGAACCCTTCGAATTTGAAATTCGGAATTCGCAAATGAGATTGAGTCAATGAATATAGGATTGCTCGGTTACGGAAAGATGGGGAAAGAAATAGAGGCTGTGGCGAAACAACGGTCCCACCTCGTGTCCGCGACGGCGGATTTAGATACAAACCTCAGGAGCATCCGGGCATTGGTCGAGCAGTGCGATATCCTCATCGATTTTTCGGTGGCCGGCGCCGTTCCGGAGCATGTAAGGTTCGCTGCGGAACTTCAGAAACCGATAATAATCGGGACAACCGGATGGCAGGACCATTTGGACGAAGTCAAGAAGACTGTGGACGAAGCGGGCATCACGGCTGTGGTCTCATCCAACTTCTCGCTGGGAGTAAATCTGTTCATCTCTATGGTCGAGAAAGCTTCGAGGCTGTTCGCGCCGTTTGACGGCTTCGACTGCGCCGTGCTTGAGCTGCATCATAACCAGAAGGCGGACGCTCCGAGCGGCACGGCAATCACGATCGGAAACGCAATTCTGGAGAATTTCCCGGGAAAGAAGCGGCTTGCTGCCGGACTCCCCGAAGGGCGGATTCCGAAAGAGGATCTCCAGGTGAACTCCATCCGCATCGGAAGCGAGGTCGGCACTCACACCGTTTTTTTTGACTCTGAAAACGACCGTATCGAACTCACCCACATCTCGAGGGGGAGACGAGGATTCGCGCTGGGAGCGGTGCTCGCTGCGGAATGGGCGGTCGGGAAAAGAGGTTTTTTTGTCTTTAAGGATGTCCTGGCAGAACTGTGAATTTGAAATTCCCGGCCTTGTCGTAAAGACGACCGGATCAGAGCTTTGGTTGGCGTAGCTGAGAATCTAAATTGAAAAACAAATGGACGAGGATTAAATGAGACGGATGCTATTTCGAGGAACCGGCGTGGCTCTTGTTACACCGTTCAAGAAAGACGGCTCGGTAGACGAGCAGAGAATAAGGGAGCTTGTCGAGTTCCAGATAACGAACGGCACGGAAGCGATCCTTCCCGCCGGCACCACCGGTGAGAGCGCGACACTCTCTCATCCGGAGCATCAGCATGTCATGGAGATAGTTCTTGATCAGGCGAACCGGCGCGTGCCGGTAATCGTCGGCGCGGGGAGCAATTCGACCCGCGAGGCAATTTCACTTACTGTTCACGCAAAGTCGATCGGAGCGGACGGCGTTCTGTCCGTCGCGCCGTATTACAACAAACCGACGCAGGAGGGCTTCTACCGTCATTATGCCGCAATCGCGGAAGCAGTCGACATACCGATCGTCGTTTATAATGTCCCAGGCCGGACGGGAAGCAATATCGCCGCGGAAACAACTATCAGGATGGCGGAGGATATCCCGAACGTCTACGCCGTCAAAGAGGCGAGCGGGAACGTACCTCAGATGATGGAAATCCTCAGGGGGAGGCCGGACGATTTCGCGGTTTACTCCGGCGACGACCAGTTTGCGTTTACACTGATAGCACTCGGCGGTGACGGCATCATATCGGTTGTCGCGAACGAGGTGCCGAAGCTCTTCAGCGACATGGTAAGATACGCTCTCGGAGGCGATCTTGAGAACGCGAGGATGCTTCACTTCAAACTCCTTCCGCTCATGAACGCGAACTTCATCGAATCGAACCCGATCCCCGTCAAAGCGGCGCTCGCCATGATGGGCATGATTGAAGAGGTGTTTCGCCTGCCGCTGGTTTCCCCGATGGAATCCACCCGGGCGAAGCTGAGGAAAATCTTGGCCGAACTCGACTTGATACAGGTACCGGTCGGAGACACCGCCAACGGGACGAAATAATGAGCAGAGAGCTTCTGATAGCGGAAATAGAAAAACTGTACGGAATCCACGAGACCAGCGTGGAGGCGGAGACTTACGTCGAGCGCTTCCTTGAGCTTCTCGACATCGGGGAGATAAGAGCCGCCGAGCCGGACCTATCCTCCCCGACCGGATGGCGGGTCAACGAGTGGGTAAAGAAAGGTATCCTCCTTGCCTTCAGGATCGGCAAGCTCGTCAAGGTCGAAGATGCCTGCGGGGCCCAGTTCTTCGATAAGCACACATTTCCGGTGAAAGACATTTCCGTGGTGGACCAGATACGTGTAGTCCCCGGCGGGACGGCGATAAGACGGGGCGCATATCTCTCGCCTGGCGTGGTCATCATGCCGCCGTCCTACGTTAATGTCGGCGCCTATGTGGGAGAGGGAACCATGCTCGATTCGCACTCGCTGGTCGGCTCCTGCGCGCAGGTCGGAAAGAAGGTCCACGTGAGTGCCGCCACTCAAATAGGCGGAGTATTGGAGCCTGTCGGCGCGTTGCCCATCATTATTGAAGATGAAGTGATGGTTGGCGGCAATTGCGGTATCTACGAGGGTACGATAGTCAAGAGGCGCGCGGTCATAGGAGCAGGCTGTATCATTACAGGCTCGACCCCCGTGTACGATCTGGTCAAAGGGCTAATCCACCGGAAAGAGAAAGGCAAACCGCTCATGATCCCGGAGGGAGCCGTCGTCGTTCCCGGATCGAGGGCTGCCGCGGGTGACTTCGCGGCGAAGAACAAGCTCTCCCTCTACACCCCCATCATCGTCAAGTACCGCGACGAAAAGACCGACGCCGCGACCGTGCTCGAGGACGCACTGAGATAGTAGAAGCCCGATTGCGGCTCGTTCCCCTTCGGGTCCTCCCTGAGTTGAGCGAGTCGCGATTGTCTGTAATTTATTTCAGCTCGCCGGAAATAACCCATCAACCGATAGGTACCGTTCACCCGTGTCGTAATTGAACGTGAGGACTTTCTTCAACGACTTGTCTTCCGCAAGTTTCT
>JAJYGB010000147.1 GCA_021785235.1 Bacteroidota bacterium | reverse complement strand
TAACTCTCTGTCAGGTCTTCGCGGTGTGAGCTTCAAACGGGCCTTCAGCCGATCGCGATCATCCGTTCGACAGCGCGCGCGGCTTTCACCCTTATATCTTCCGGTACATCTATGACATACTGTGTATTCCGCAGAGCATCGAGCGTATCCTCAAGTGTAATCTGGTTCATATGGGGACACCTGATGTTGCAGAGCCGGAGCATCTCTTTGTCGGGATTCGCGGCGGCAACGTTGTCTCCCATCGAGCACTCAGTCAGAAGAAGATACCTCGGAGAATGTGATTCTTTGACAAATCTCCCGGAGAAGTCGGAGCCTGCGACGACTTCCGGACTGCACTCGGGATGTGCCAGGACGACGACGTCCGGGAATTGTTTCCTAACATTCACGATGTCGTCGACCGTAAACTTTTCATGTACCTCGCATCTCCCCTCCCATCCTATCATCTGGAAGTCCCCGTTGGAATTCAAGCCGCCCTTCTTCGGGAAGATTATTTTCTTGCCGGTCTCCGCCGCCACATTTCTGGCAAGGAATTCGTCCGGCAAAAAGATCACGACTTCGCTATGGAGCGACCTGACGACGGCCGCGGCATTGCCCGAAGTGCAGCAGACATCGGATTCAGCCTTGACGTCGGCGTAAGTATTCACGTAAGTGACCACAGGGACTCCCGGAAATTGTGCCTTGAGATTCCGCACGTCGGCGGCGGTGATGCTCGCCGCCAGGGAACAGCCCGCCTTCTCCGACGGAAGGAGGACCGTCTTTCCCGGGTTCAGTATCTTCGCGGTCTCGGCCATGAAGCGCACGCCGCAAAAAACTATGATATCTTTGTCGGTTTGCGCCGCCTTTCTTGAAAGCTCCAGCGAATCGCCGACAAAGTCGGGGATCGAATAGTAGAGGGCGGGTTCCATGTAGTTATGTCCGAGGATAACGGCGTTTCGCTCCGCCTTCAGCCTGTTTATCTCGTAAGCCAGCCCAGCCTTTATTCTCAGTTCGGCGTCGGGCACAACATCCCTCAGCTTCTCTTTCATTCTCAGATACATATCCTGTATTGTCATATTTGAAATCCGATCACTTCTTCTCTATCATTAAACTTATGTCCATGGCAATCACGGAGTGGGTCAGTGCTCCGACCGAGATAAAATCAACGCCGGTGGCGGCGACCGGCTTGATTCTTCGGATATTCATATTGCCCGAAGCCTCGAGAGGAACTTTACCTCCAACAATCTTGACGGCTCTGCGCATTTCGGGTATGCTCATGTTATCCAGCAATATGCGGTCGACGCCGAGTTCGACAGCTTCACTCAGTTCGTCAAGGTTTCGCACTTCGACTTCAATCTTGAGATTCGCGGCACGGCTCTTCTTCACCCGCCGCACCGCTTCGATGATTCCGCCCGCTTCGGCGATATGGTTGTCCTTTATCAGTACCATGTCGTACAGCCCGGTGCGGTGGTTCGAAGCTCCTCCGATCCGGACGGCCAACTTGTCAAGAACTCTGAGACCGGGCGCTGTCTTCCTCGTGTCAAGGATTACGGCACGCGTCCCCGCGGCAGCCTCGACAAACCGGCGTGTCGCGGTCGCGATACCGGACATCCGCTGTAGAAAATTCAGTGCGACGCGTTCGCCCGAAAGTATCGCCCTGCCGGGGCCGACAACTCTTCCTATCGACTCACCGGCCTTCACCTCGGCGCCATCCGAGACAGACTGGAACAACTTCACTCTCTCGTCAACAAGCCGGAAGGTTGCCCTAACGACATCCCAGCCGGCGACAACGCCCGCGGACTTGGCGATGAACCGGCCGCAGACCTCTGAATCCTGAGACACTATAGAATTTGTTGTAACGTCTCCCCCTCCGAAATCCTCGGCGAGTGCCCGTCTTATTATTTCATTTATTATATAATCTGCCATACCCGAATCCGTCTTTATTGAGCGTTTTCAGCGGAATTGCGCCTTCGAAGCATCAGTCGCACCCGGCATTGAAAATGTAATCAACTGAGGCGCTAAACTGCAATTACCCGCCGTCGGCGTGCGCGGTGAACCTCCCATGCGGGTGACGGGAAACGGGAACCGTCTTGAACAAAATATCGTTGCACAAATCAGGAAGCCGGAAGAATGGAGTCGACCGGTTTCCGTAGCATTTTGGGGATTGTGAGCAAGGATCAGAGATAGAGACTGAACAAGGAGGAGTATATGAAACGATCTACGATAGTGTTCCTGTTTTTATTATCCACCCTTCTCTCAAAGCCGGTTTCGGCGCAAGTATTCTTGACTGCCAGCCTCGACGGGAGTCAATCCGTTCCTGCTGCTGTCTCGAACGCGACCGGTACGGCATGGGCAGTCCTGAATGTCGCCGGCGGGAGCCTGACCTACAGGGTGACCTACGCGAATCTCGACAGCACATTCACCGCTGCCCACTTCCACCTCGGCGCCGCGGGAACGAACGGCCCTGTAGAAGAAGGCATTACATCTTCTTTCACCGGCAATACGGCATCGGGTATATGGACAAATATTCCCGACAGCCTGATCTCAGCACTGATGAAAGGCGACATCTACATAAATATCCATTCGAAAAAGTATCCGGGCGGCGAGATTCGCGGCCAGCTCAAGGTGGCGCCGGACCTGGGAATATCCATGAGCCTCGACGGGACGCAGGATGTACCCGCGCTCTCCGTGACCGGGAGCGGAACCGGCTGGGCATTCTTTAAACCCGACTCGAACGTCCTCGTCTACCGTGTGACGGTAGCGGGGCTCACATCAAACGTAACCGGATCGCATTTCCATTTCGGCGCTCCCGGAACAAACGGACCTGTCGTTTTTCCGTTCAGCATCACCGACAGCACCGCTACCGGCGAATGGGCATTCCCGGACACCATGTGGGCAGCGCTTCTCACCAATAATCTCTATGTGAACGTTCATACTTCGAACAACCCGGGAGGTGAGATCAGGGGAATGTTCACACTTGAACCTACGCCAAAAATATTCCTGAAGACTGCCATGAACGGAAGCAACACCGTCCCAGCCTCAACGACAAACGCCATGGGAACGGCCTGGGCGGTCCTCAATATGCTGCCACCGATTCCAGGAGGTGCCAGCCAAGCCGATTCGCCGCAATTGACTTATCGGGTGACGTACGCCGATCTCGATAGTACATTCACCGCGGCGCACTTTCACCTCGGCGCGGCGGGAGCGAACGGCGCAGTTGTAGAGCCTATCGCGACTTTTTCCGGAAATACGGCGCAAGGGACCTGGACCGGTTTACCTGACAGCATAATCGACGCGCTGATGAGCGGGAACATTTATGTAAATATACATTCCAAGGCATACCCTGCCGGCGAGATACGCGGGCAGCTAAAGAGAGCCGACGGGATTCCGTTCTCGATCAGCCTCTCAAGCGACCAAAGCTCGCCGTCGATTTCCACAACCGGGACTGGCACCGGATGGGCCGTGCTAGACACCACGGGGTCGGATGTGAAATACAACATTACCGTGGCAAGTCTTTCCTCGGCGCTAACCGCGGCACACATCCATATTGGATCTGCGGGAAACAACGGTCCCGTTGTTGAGCCGCTCAGCTACACCGACAGCACGGCCTCGGGCATATGGTCCTCTGTTCCCGACACACTCCTTCCTGATTTACTGGGTGGGATGCTCTACGCGAACTTCCACACGACCGACCACCTTGCGGGGGAAATAAGGGGACAGCTTGTCCTGGACGACGGCTCGCTGCTCACCGCTGTCAGGGAAGCGCAGAACAAGATCCCGAGCAGATTCCATCTCGCGCAAAATTATCCAAACCCATTCAATCCGTCGACGACGATCAGCTACACGCTTCCCGAGAAGGGACTGGTACGGTTGGATATATACAATATCCTCGGCCAAAGAGTCACGACTCTTGTCGACGGATCCGAACAGGCTGGGACTCACTTCGTCAGGTTCGACGCAAGCAGGCTGGCAAGCGGCGTCTACTTCTACAGGCTCTCCGACAACGGGAATGCTTTTCTTACAAAGAAAATGATCCTGCTTAAGTAAACCGACAGCAATTGAGAGACGGCCCGCCGATAGTAGGCGGGCCTTTTTTGTTTTTGTCAACCATGGATCCCTCTAATAGAAAGGTGCGTGGCGGCCCTGAAGAGCCACGTCCCGAGGACGAGAGTTTCCATCGTCACCGAACTCGGCGGGTGAGCCCGGC
The DNA here is from genome assembly GCA_021785235.1 of Bacteroidota bacterium. The sequence continues at coordinate 1,623 of JAJYGB010000147.1, read as the reverse complement.
CAGCCTAATCCCGATTATACATGAATCCCCTGTTTATGTAGTAAGTCAGGCCTATGTGAAAGTAATTGTTGATGCTCGCCTGGGCGTACTGGCTAGACTGATATCTATGGTAATTATAATCCCAGGAATATGAAGCCGAAAGCGACAGGTCGTCTTCAACGAAATAATTCATCACGACGTCAAGGTAATTCTGGATCTCCTTGTACTGACCGGATTCGTTTTGAAGCTGAAGGTTAAAGGCGTTGTTTATCGAAGTCACCAGCCTGTCGGTTAATTCGTAACTGTATCCCAAAGCGGCCGCGGCAACATATTCCTGCCTCACGGCCGAATTTCTGATCACGTTCGGACCGCCGCTCAGCGATACATTAAAGTTGATCTGTGAATTGAGATTTAGCTGGTGACTGTATGTCACATACCCGTTCACGAGAGTGTAAAACTGTTCGGAAACAGCCGGGAGGCCATTGGATGGATTATCCGAGTAGTACGCGTTGTTGTAATTGAACCGCAGGTTTATGCCGGCGATCAGCCCTTCATTTCTCGAAAACCTTAACTCGTTCGGCACCTCCCTGATGTACGAGTCAGCGTACTGGTTCAGCCCGTCGAGTGAAACGCCGTCGTTCGACAGGGATCTTTCTACATCCTGCCAGAAAAATTTGTCCGGTCTGCTATGAATCGATGTGTAATAGCCTAGCCGGTAGAACTGCCCGGCCAGGTCTTCGATAATTTTCTCAGAAAGGTCATGGTTCAAAAGATTGAGCTGTTTGAGCCTCTCCTGCAACCTGATGGCCGAGACGACAGAAGTGACGTTCCTGATCTTCCCCCAGCCGATCCCGATCCCGAAAGCGTAATCCTGCGTCTTCTGTCCCGAATACTCCCTGCTGAAATTCGAGTTCGATTGATATCGGTATTTACCCTCCATGTCCACCACAATACTCGAGTTAACCGAGTAATACACATCAACGGGTGTGAAATAGTCTCTGTACGTGTTGGTTAAATTCAGAGCGAGAGCTCCGTAGTTCTGTCTGAGCTTGCTCGGCGTTGGCAAGGCCGAAGCCTGACTCTGATACCCCTGATATTGATAAGCTCCGCTAATGCTCGTGCTCAACGACAGGTATCTATCGTCATTCTCCTCCAGCAGGTAGTACCTCGGCGCCAAGGAGTAATTCAAATTTGTGCTTGATGAACTGGTTGAGTATCCAGGGCTCGAACCGTAGCTGTTATTTGAGATAAAACTCAAATCCGTTCCGAACCTCAGCGAATTCAGTTTAGTGTCAGGTATCTTGAACTTTGAAAAAACTGACGGATCGGTATTATCCAATCCGTACGTTTGAGCAGATGCGCTCGTGTAATTGCATGCTAACAACACGAAGAATGCGATTGAGCACCTCATTTTACAGCTCCCTTTTCCGTTTCCCGCCGGAACCGACGCTTGCCCAGCCCAGACCGATACTACGCTTCGATTCCCGCAGCGACCCGTTGTTCCCCGACCCTTGTCGGATAAGCCCAAGTTCCGCCAGGCAGCCTTCTCGTCAAGGTGTTTTATCTTAAAACAACACAGTCGGATTGTCAAGGACAACCGACCATCTACATAATGATGCCGATCTTTCCCCTGCACTCGGCACA
>JAJYGB010000439.1 GCA_021785235.1 Bacteroidota bacterium | reverse complement strand
CGAAGGTCGACGCCGATAAAATATTCGTGACCGGAATATCCGCCGATAATTTCCTGATAGACCTGCTGCAAAAGACTTCCGATAAAAGGTATGAGCTGCTGGACCCAGTGAAAGAGCTTCAGCTGTCCGCGGTGGCGTCGGACAATAAGGAGCTGGAGACGCACCCCAACCACTATTCTCACGTCATCGGCGCCGCACTGAAGTAGTGAGATGAGGATAACCGGCGGCACGCTGAGAAGCAGAAGGCTTTTCTCGATTGATTCCACGAAGCTAAGACCGGCCACAGACCGGCTGCGGGAAACTATGTTTGACATTCTCGGAAATATGCTCGACCTCGAGGGAGCCACAGCCCTTGACCTCTACGCCGGAACAGGAAGCGTCGGTTTCGAGACTCTCAGCCGCGGGGCGAAGAGAGTAGTCTTTGTCGAGTCGGACCGTAAGATCGCGGCCGTGATCGGCCGCAATGCCGAATCACTTGGAGTGAAAGAACGGTGCGATATTCGTATTATGAACGTAGATCGGTTCGTTGCCACGGCGGTTGAGACGTTTGACATCGCCTACGTGGATCCACCTTACGCCTTCAACGGCAGCACACATGAAATTATCGAGGAGATGCTCCGAAGGGGTATTATGAACCACTCGGGCATCATCTGCGTTGAACACACGAAGGCTTACTCGCCGCCTCCTGCCCTGCTTATTAGACAGAAGATTTTCGGCTCCACAATCTTATCCTTCATAAAACCGGAGACAAAATGAAAATTGCGATTTATCCCGGGACATTCGACCCCGTCACGAACGGGCACGTGGATGTCGCCAAGCGCGCCGCAGAGTTGTTCGACAAAGTGATTGTCTGCGTGGCGGTCAACACCCTCAAGGAGCCGCTCTTCACGGGAGCTGAGCGCGTTAAAATGATCCGGGAAGCGGTGAAGGATATAAAGAACATAGAGGTAGAGGAATTTCAGGGGCTGCTCGTCGACTATGCCAGAAAGAAGAACGCGGATGCTATAGTGCGCGGTCTCAGAGCCGTATCCGATTTTGAATACGAGTTTCAAATGGCGTTGACCAACCGGAAGCTCTGCTCCGATGTCGACACCGTTTTTCTCATGCCACACGAAAACTACACATATCTCAACAGCACCATTGTCAGGGAGATCGCCAGGTTCGGAGGGGATGTGACGGAGTTTGTTCCGGAACACGTCAAGAAGGAACTGATGACAAAGAATAGATTCGCAAGAACAAAAAGGAGGAGGAAGTAAACTTAATGCCGTCTTTTTCGAAAAAAGCAGATAAAATTGAAGAATCACAGACAATTGCAATGACTACCCTGGCCAAGAAACTGAGGGCCGAGGGAAAGGACATAATCAGCCTGAGCGCGGGAGAGCCGGACTTCCCCACTCCGGAGAATATAAAGCGAGCGGCGATAAAGGCAATTGAGGATAATTTCACGAAGTACACACAGAACGAAGGAATCCCGGAGTTGAGAGAGGCGGTTGCCGAGAAATTCCGCGTGGATAACGGACTCGACGTGAAGGCGTCGAACATCCTCGTCTCGAACGGAGGCAAACACTCCATCTTCAACGCGCTTCAGGCGATATGCGATCCCGGCGACGAGGTGATCGTCCCGGCTCCGTATTGGGTGAGCTTCCCGGAGATGGTCAAACTTGCTGACGGCGTCCCGGTGATATTAAGAACAACCGGAGAGAAAGGGTTCACATTTGACGCGGGAGATGTTGAGGCGCTTCTTACGCGCAGGACGAAGGCCATTATTATCAACACACCCTCAAACCCTACCGGGGCGGTAATTAGCGAGAAGGCGCTCAGAGGTATTGCCAGACTTGCCAGGGAAAGAGATTTTTATATCATCTCCGACGAAATTTATGAGAAGATCATCTACGACGGCAACAAGCATTTCTCCGTCGGCTCGATCCCGGAAGTCAAGGATCGGGTTATAACCGCCAGCGGCGTGTCCAAAGCTTACTCAATGACGGGCTGGAGGATCGGCTTCCTTGCCGCCAGTCAGGAAATCATCAACCGCGCCGCTAAGATTCAGAGCCAGGTGACCTCCAACGCGTCTTCGATATCCCAGGCCGCCGCTCTCGAAGCTCTGCGGGGATCCCAGACCGAGATCGAGAAGATGCGGCTCGCCTTTCAGAAACGGCGCGATCTCATGTTTGAAAAGCTTTCGCGGATAAAGGGATTAGAGATCAGCAACCCGGGAGGAGCATTCTATTTCTTCCCTTCAGTCAAGCGCCTCTTCGGAAAGCGGTACAACGGGAAGACTCTTCAGGGCTCCGCCGACGTCGCCCAATTTATGCTGGCTGATGCCCAGGTCGCTCTTGTTCCCGGCATCGCCTTCGGATCCGACGATCACATCAGATTATCCTACGCCTACTCCGAAAGAGAGCTAACCGAAGCAGCGGACAGAATTGCGGCTTCAGTTTCGAGACTCAAATGACAATCCCGATAGTCCATCTAAAGAGAAAAGAGGAGAAGAGAATTCTTGCGGGCCACCTCTGGGTTTTCAGCAACGAAATTGAAAAGGTCGACGGCTCGCCCGGTATTGGCGATGTTGTCGAAGTCAAGAGTGGAAGAAATGAACGCCTGGGCTTCGGCTTCTACAATTCAAAGACACTTATCGCCGTGCGGCTCTTCTCGAAACAGTTCATAGAACCGGACCACGCATTTTTCGCCAGCCGACTGACGACGGCGCTTGAGCTTCGCCAGCGGCTGTTCAAGACGCCGTTCTACAGGCTGTCTTACAGCGAGAGCGATTTTCTCCCGGGTTTGATCGTGGACAGGTTCGGTTCACTCTTCAGTGTCCAGATATTTTCGGCTGCCATGGAAAAGAGAAAAGAACTGGTCTATGACACCCTCAGGGAAATGTTTTCCCCAACAGCAATCTATGAACGCAACGAAAGCAGTACGAGAGAGCTCGAGGGACTTCCCCAGTCTAAGTCAATCGTCTACGGCGAAGAGCAGACGGCAGACTACGATGAAGATGGAGTCCTCTTCCGGTTGAATCCATACCACGGTCAGAAGACCGGATTCTACTTCGACCAGCGACTGAATAGAATCTTTTCCCGCTACTTCGCCGCGGGGTCGAATGTACTCGATCTATTCTCGAACGAGGGAGGTTTCGGACTGAACATGGCGCGCTCAGGAGCGGTAAGAGTTACAGCCGTCGATTCGTCCGAGCCAGCCGTAAAAAGCGTCATGCTGAACGCGGAAATCAATGGATTGACAAACCTCGACGTAGTTACGTCCGACGTAAATGCATACCTTAACAAGGCGGCAGGATCTGAGCGCAAATTCGACGTCGTCGTATGTGATCCGCCGAGCTTCACCCGGAACAGGAAAAGCGTTACAACGGCCAAAGGCGGTTATCGAAGACTCCACGAGAGTGTTTTCAGTGTATTGAAACCAGGCGGCGTGCTTCTGACGGCTTCGTGTTCCCATCACATCTTTCGGGAAACCTTCGAAGATCTTATCGCCGCTGCCGCGCAAAATTCCGGAAGGACGCTTCAGCTGCTTCATCGCGCCGGTGCCGCTCCGGACCATCCGGTACTCCCCGGCATGCCCGAAACGGAATACTTAAAATTTAATGCATACCGTGTGCATTGATCATATATGTCGCGGTGGGCTGCCGTGAGCGTTCTTTCCCGATTGCCTGTTAATCCGGTTGAAAATATGGGCGTCGAAAAGGAAGGTGAAAGAAACTTCCCGGTAGAGTAAATTGTTGCAGGATATAAGAAAATGTATAAGATAGTGATTCTCTCGGTGCTGCTGGTTTCAGCAACTGCCTTCGCGGAGAAACCGAATATTTCGGCTCCTCCGGATTCACAATACACATACATGCCGATAAAGGACATGGAGCCTGACACCGCACAAAGGGACAATGCTCTCGGCATGGATATCATGATAGGCAACAGCGGATTCGGCGGCGGTTTCTTCTACAAACAGAGGATAAGCGGCACACTTTCCTGGACCGCATCGTTTTCCATTTCCGAGGCAAAGGCTCCGAACGAGGTCGCATACTACGACCCGTATACCGGCCAGAAGTTTGTTCCGGGCAAGGTCAACCAGCTTTGGGTTATCCCCGCCATGCTTGGATTGCAATACAGGCTCTTCAGGGATGAGATTACCGATACGTTCCGTCCGTACGTCTTCGCTGGACTTGGACCAAACGCGGTCTTCGCCGCTCCCTATGATCAGCCCCTTTCGTACAGCTTCTCACATGGTCGCGGTTACTTCGGAGGTGGCGCGTATATCGGATTGGGCGCTTATTTCGGAAGCGATCCAAACAGCCTGCTGGGTATCAGCATCAGGTACTACATTCTTCCGATGAAGCACGGAATTGAAAGCCTTCAGAACCAGCCGATGGCAAACTTCAACACGTTCTTCATCGCCTTTAATATCGGAACGCAGTACTAAGTCTTCGCCATCACTTTGCTGAGCGCGGCACCGGTGCGGGATTCATCGACGCGCATTATTTGCTCCGGTGTACCAACCGCCACGGTCTTGCCTCCCTCGTCCCCCGCTTCAGGCCCCAGATCTATGACGTAGTCGGCGCACTTGATGACATCCAGGTTGTGCTCCACAACTATTATGCTGTTACCACGGTCGCGCAACTCGAACAAGACATCGAGAAGTTTGGCTATCTCTTCGAAGTGCAGGCCTGTGGTTGGCTCGTCAAGGATGAACAACACCTCCGATTCTCCGCTGCCGGAGAGATAACTCGATATTTTCAGCCGCTGCGCCTCACCTCCCGAGAGCGTGGATAGCCTCTGCCCCAGCTTCAAATAGCCGAGCCCGACACGGTCGAGGAGTTTTAGAGACTTCACCACGTCCTTCCGGTCGCCGAAAAATTCCATCGCTTCCGCCACGGTCATTTCCAGAACATCGGCGATACTATTGCCGCGATACTTGATCTCCAGCGCTTCCGAGCTGTACCTCTTCCCGCCGCAAGCTTCGCAGTCCAGGGTCACGTCGGCGAGAAACTGCATCTCGACTACCTGTATTCCTTCACCGCTGCAAGCTTCGCACCTACCTCCCCAGTCTACGTTAAAAGAGAAATAGCTTGCAGTCAGTCCTCTTTCGCGCGAGAGGGGCGTCCCCGCAAAAATATTTCTGATAGGATCAAATGCCCCGCTATATGTCGCCACATTTGATCTAGAGATCCTGCCGACTGCACTTTGATCCACAAGCTCGATGGACTCAGGCAGATAATCGAATGTAAGCGACTTGACCCGGTTCGTGGGAATTGACACATTCTTTCTCGATTCGACAACGGTAGACTCCGGGTTCTGTTCCTTCAGCGCGTTGTAAAGAATGTCGTATACCAGGGTGCTTTTCCCGGACCCGCTGACTCCCGTTATACACACGAAGGAATAGAGCGGGATGTCCACGTCCAGGTTGTCGATGTTGTGCATCGAGGCTCCTTTTACGCGAATGAACTTATCCACAGGCTTGCGTCTTTTGGGGATGGGTATACTCCTTTCGCCCCGGAGATATTTTCCCGTCACAGATTTATTCGAAGCGAGAATCCCGGAGTAGCTGCCGGCAAACATCACTTCCCCGCCAAGTGCTCCCGAACCCGGCCCAAGATCTATTATATAGTCGGCGCTCTTCATCATCTCGCTGTCATGTTCGACGACGATGACCGTATTGTTGTAAGATTTTAGATTCTTCAGAATGGAAACGAGCCTGTCCATATCCCTCGGATGCAGCCCGATACTCGGTTCATCGAGGACGTAAGTGGTCGCGACGAGAGTGGATGCCAGGCTTGTCGCCAGGTTTACGCGTTGAGCTTCACCGCCCGATA
>JAJYGB010000108.1 GCA_021785235.1 Bacteroidota bacterium | reverse complement strand
CTTTGGGCAAGATATGGTAGAGGGACTTATATTTACACGTCGCTGGCGCTTTACAGGCAGGTGAAGGATCTGAACAACGGCGGAGTGAAACTGCTGTTCAATTTAATATCTCAGCCGAGGCACTAAACAAATCAAAAAGTAAAAGTCAAAATTTGACAAAAATCATTTCCAGACTGCCATTTCATAATTTTGACCTTCGACTTTTGGCCCGGAATTACATTGCCCGAATTAGATACCGAAGCTTCACAGAAATCGCCGCAGCTCGTTAGGGGCCTCACGCTCTCGGGCGCGGTTTCTCTGAACATGATCGACATGATAGGGGTCGGACCGTTCATAACAATCCCGCTTATCATCTCAGCGATGGGTGGACCGCAAGCGATGTTGGGCTGGATCATCGGCGCGGTGATTGCGATGAGCGACGGGCTGGTGTGGGCGGAGCTCGGCGCGGCGATGCCCGGCTCAGGCGGAACGTACCGCTACCTCGGCGAACTTTACGGCAAAGAGCGGCTCGGCAAGATGATGTCGTTCCTCTTCATCTGGCAGATGATATTCAGCGCCCCGCTCTCAATTGCCTCCGGGTGCATCGGCCTCGCCGAGTATTCAACGTACTTCTTCCCCGCTCTCGCCAAGCCGCTATTCCATCTCGACCTTCCATTCGTGGGGACAATCCACGCGGGAGTAAACGCCACCGGCTTCACTTTCGTCGCGATACTGGCGTGTCTCCTCGCAGTCCTGCTCGCTTACCGCAGGATCACAGTCATCAACAGACTCCTGAGGTACCTGTGGGTCGTCGTGATGGCGACGGTCGCGTGGGTCATCTTTGCCGGGGTCACCCACTTCAACCCGGCTGTCGCGTTCAGCTTTCCCCCAGGCGCTTTCTCGCTGTCGAAGAACTTCTTCCTTGGACTCGGGTCAGCGATGCTGATATCTGTATACGATTACTGGGGCTATTACAACGTCTGTTTCCTCGGCGATGAGGTCAAAGAGCCGGCCAGGACCATACCGCGCACGATTATAATTTCCATCCTTCTGGTCGGATTTATTTATATAATAATGAACATAAGCATCATCGGAGTCATACCGTGGCAGGAGCTTATCAAAGGTGCAGGCACGCATGAGAGCCGCTACCTGGTTTCGGCGTTCATGCAAAGGCTTTACGGACATTGGGCGGGCGCACTGGCGACGGGGTTGATAATGTGGACGGCCTTCGCCTCGGTCTTCTCACTCCTCCTCGGATACTCGCGAGTCCCATACGCCGCCGCACTCGACGGGAATTTCTTCAAGGTCTTCGGCCGAATACATGAGAAACACAAGTTTCCCTATGTCTCCCTTCTGACGCTCGGTTTCGTCGGACTCCTTTTCTGCTTCCTCAGTCTTGTGCAGGTCATAGCCGCACTGGTAGTGATCAGGATTATCATTCAGTTCATTTCACAGACGGTCGGGTTCCTGGTCTGGCGCTCCAGGCGTCCCGAAGCTCCGCGCCCCTTCAGGATGTGGTTTTACCCGCTTCCCGCGTTGATTTCACTTTCGGGTTTTCTGTTCGTCCTCTTCTCCCGGAACAACTTCGGAATTGAGGTACTCTACGCCGGAATCATTCTCGCGGCCGGGCTTGTAGTCTATTTCGCACGGGGCTGGCTGAGACGAGCTCATCCTTCATCGTAAAGACCGCACCGCAGAACAGGTCCCCCAACGAATTATATGGCTGCCGGTGTCCCCTGGTGAAATACGATCTGCCACCCTGCCGGCGTTCTCACCCAAATCGAACTTCTGTTTCCCACCAGCACTTCTCCCGAGACAACTTCACTTATGTATGTAACCAGAGCTACGTCATCCGTCAGCGGATGAACTCTGAAGTCTCTGAGAGGGAGCCTCGCTTTGATCTCACTCGGAGGCACACTGATTACTTGCTCGCGGGTGTAGACCTTCCCCGACCTCCCGAATTCAAAATAGTCCGGCGACAGCACGCGGTCCATGTAAGCTTGATCGAACCGGGTCTCGGTACGCCACAGTGATTCTTCAAGCTCTCTAAGTTCATCGCCGTCGCTCTTCGGAATTAGCATGGATGCTTCCCGTCTATCAATTGGAGATCATTTCATTAACATGAGCTTCCTTGTGGAAACCAATCCCCGGCCGTTATTATCCTCCGCAACCAGCATGTAGAAATACACACCGCTCGAAAGTCTGCTCGCGTCGAATTTTAACGTATAACTTCCTGCGTTCTGCCGGCCATTTACCAACGTCTTCACTTCTCTCCCAAGTACATCATAAATCTTCAGCGTGACACTGCTTAACGCTGAAAGGTTATAGCTTATCGTTGTCGTCGGATTGAACGGATTTGGAAAATTCTGTCTGAGTGAATACTTGTCAGGTTTCGGCATCGCTTCATCCACGCCGGTTTGCTCCGGCGGGAAGAATAACTCGAGCGCGTTTTTCACATGGGCGCGCCAATTTCCCCAGCTGTGCCCCTCGTTGTACTCATGGTACTCGTAATCGTAACCGCGGTCCTTCAATATCTGAACAAATCCGCGGACCATTGGTATCAGACTCGGGATGTCGAAAGTCCCGAGATCCATGTAAATTTCCAGACCACGTTTGTTCCCATTTTGTAAATCGGCCGAGATCGCCGGATCGACATAGCTCGATTGCGCACCGACATTTCCGAAAATATCAGGATAAGTCGAGCCAAGCCAGAGGGAAATATTGCCGCCGTATGACGCGCCTATCACCGCCCTTCCCTGCGGATCGTGAATTGTGCGGAAAGTCGAATCCACATAATGAACGACCCCGTTCACGAAGAACGACATAAAAGAGTCCACCTGCTTGCCCGCGTACTCAGGCGTCCGGTTGACGTACGGCACGAAGACCGCGATCACCGCCCGGATCAAGCTGTGCGCCGTCAGATAATCGACCACATTCTCCATGTTCTCGAGTGAAATCGCCTCCGAGCCGTCCTGGAAGTAGACGACCGGAAAGCTGTCCGGCGAAGCACTGTAGCCCGGAGGGAGATAAACCGAAATCTTCCTGGAGTTGGACAGCTCGCTGCTGTACAGCACCGTATCAGCCTGGTAACCGTGCGGAATGCCGGGATAATATTGTACTTCGGGAGGCGGCACGTATTCAGGCATCCGCAGTTCGGAGTTTGGCCCGAACCCTTCGACGATCTGGTGCGGGTTGAGCGGATCGAGGATCCAGGTTGAGCCGTTGGTAACAAACTTGTATTCCAGTCTCGCGTCAGGCGGATATGTCTGAGTCAGGTACCAGAAGTTCGTGCCGCCGAGATGTGTCATCGGCGACCCATTCGGGTCCCAGCCGTTAACGTCACCGGGAACGGTCACACTCGTCGCGGACCCGCGGTAAATGAAATGCACCACGCTGTCTTGTTCGATTACCGGGAACGACTTCGTCGCCGACATGAAGCTATCGACGACCGCCGTCCGCTCCGAATCGGGAAGAGAATCGACACGTGTCAGGAAACCCTGAAACTCCTGGGCGCGCGCCGAAGTAAATAGGAATGCCAAAAATAGGAACGATGCTCCTGCGACCGATTTCGTGAATGACTTCATTTCAGAATACCCTTCCCTTTTCAGTCAGTCTGGTCACACTACAATAGAATAGATGGCGCCCAAGGCGAGTCCAATTATGTACAGCCACCCGAAGCGTTTGTTATGAACAAGGCTGAAACGGTGATACCACAGTGGCCAGCCAATGTATCCTTCGGGTGGCGCTTCCGGCCGCGGATTGGAAAAGACCCCCATCGCCATCCAACCGCGCGGGAAATTCAGGAAAACCAGAAGCGCGAAGGGAGTGATGTACCTGAGAACCACAAGCACAAGGATCACAAAGTACATCAGGAAAATGGACACCTGGTTGAACAGTCTTGCGCGCTTTTCGCCAAGCACGATCGGTAGCGTCCGCTGCTTCTGCGTGAGGTCGAATTCCATCTGGTCAATATGCTTACCGACAAGTATCGACATCACGCCGAGTCCGTACGGAATCGACGCGAGAAAGGCCGGCGTCGACAATTGTCCCGTGAGACAGAAATATCCGCCGCCGATCATGAGCGGCCCCCAGACCACCAGCGTCGCAAGTTCGCCAAACCCGATGCTTTTCAGGTCGCGGGGCGCGCCGTCGTACCAGTAAAGTATCCCGAGCCCCAGTGCCGCGATTATCGCCGCCACCGGTCCCCTCACCACTGTGAAGAAAACCGCTATCAACACACCGACCACGATAAGGAGCCAAATCCCTCTCTTGAGAGAGGCGACGTTCATCATGTTACTGGCGAGCGGATGAAGCGTGTACCGCATCCTCGGCGATTCAGGTGTGTCGTGGCCGCGATGGAAACCGAAGTAGTCGTTCGAGAGGTTGCTGATCGCGTGTGCCACGACGAGACCAACCAGAAGGAGGATGAAATACAACCAGCTTACCGGTCCGGTCCTGACGGCGAGGAGCCCGGCTATTATGGCCGCCTGGGCGGAGATGACCAGTATGATGCTCCTTGAAGCGTAAAGCCATCGTGAGATTGGGTCGAGCTGTTCTATCGGGAGCTCTTTTCTATAGAAACCGCGGAACGCGTTGTACCAAAGTTCCCATTTGGAAACCGTAGAATTGTTCACAAGCAACTCCTGTTATTCTTTAGTTGTTCAAAATGCGTGCGGGAAAATATAAGTCACAGCGGCCGAATATTCCGGCGACAGAATTGGAAGCGGCACGGTCTCCCCTTTCCGGCTTGAAATTCAGGTCCGCTTCGCGATTAATCCGGTGTTCAGAAGCAGTATGTGATACTCACGACCGGGATGCCTATTGGTGAGCCGAGGTTCTCTCCGATTGGATAAAGAAGGCCGATATCCCCGGACAGCCGGGTTCCGAAGAATCTCACACCTACGACCAGCGGAGCCCAGGAAGCATCCTGGAGGATCCACAACTCAGCCATGAGTTTTATGCTCCCGCTCACCCTTACGTCACCGCTAATCCCGAAGAGCAGCTCGCCGTTTGGTCCGGAGAAGGCATCTCCGACAGCAAGGTTCACTTTCCCGTCGTAGTTTCCCATACTAATGATCCCATAACCGATCCCCGACACATCCTCGAAAAGTTTCCCGCCCATCATTTGTATCCCGGCGGCTACACCGAACTTATCGGGTATCTCGAAGAGACGCGCTTTGATTCCGTAATCAAAGATCATGTCTTCCACCGGCAACGGCAGCAGAAGTGTGCCACCGTTAACCATAAGCCAATCGGTCACGCCGACCGCGGCTGTGAAAAAAATCAGCTCGTAATCTGCGATGTAACCATCCCCGGGTGGAGGCGTGCTGGCTGTGGGCATGAGAAAGGCTCTCGTCTGGTTCGGATCCTTTACGAGGCTGACAAATCCCCCTGATGAGGTTATTTTCTGTCTCGCAATTCCACGGACTTCAGCAAGCGGGATTATAACCTGGCCGAAGCGACTCGACACAAGTGCAACTTTCGTCTCGGTCTCACCTACGATTGTGCCCGAGAAGGTGGTCCCGTCCTTCAACTCCACCTGTGCCGAATCAATCGATATCCCCCCACCCATCCTGATTTGTGAATGCAACGACCGAAGGGTACCATAACCCATCAGTACTGTGTCTGACGAAACTCCTTGAGAATTATCGAAATCGACTTTCGCGTTTACGATGGAATCGCCAGTGAGGAAGAAGATTGCCCAGTTGAAGCCCCCAATGTCCCGGAAGAATCCGAAACGATTCCTTTCAGATAACCTGAGCGTGTCTCCAACGGCCGAACTTATGACTACTTTCTCGCCCAACTCCTGAGCACAGGCGGCGCCTGCGAACAGCGCGACCATGACCATGCATGCAATCTTCTTC
>JAJYGB010000045.1 GCA_021785235.1 Bacteroidota bacterium | reverse complement strand
GCCGTGGAACATCTGGCATCCGCTGGTGATGTGGAATCCACATTCGGTAATGTTCGAGGTGGCCTGGTGTGTAATGCTGTATACGGCTGTGCTTGCACTGGAGTTCAGCCCTATGCTGTTTGAGAGGTTGAAGCTGCAGAAGGCCGCCCGCGCAGTCCATAACATCATCATCCCGATGGTCATCCTTGGCGTCATGCTGTCAACGCTTCACCAGTCTTCGCTCGGTTCGTTGTATCAGATCATCCCGGAGAAGATGTATCCCCTTTGGTACTCAGGGAATCTTCCGTTTCTGTTCTTCACCTCGGCCGTGGCAGTCGGCCCCGCGATGGTGACCATAGAATCATTTTTTAGCTCGCGCGCTTTTCACCGCGAAATCGAGGTGCCTATATTGTCGAAGCTGGGCAAGGTGACTGCGGTCGCACTTGCGATTTACCTCGTCCTCAAAATCGAAGACATCCTGAATTACAATCTCGGTTCGTATCTCGTAACCTTCAATCTCGAGGGAACCCTTTACTGGACCGAGATCATCGTTGGCGTTCTCGTGCCGATAGCATTGCTTGTCAACCCGAGGGTAAGAGAGAGTAAGAGAGGCCTGTTCTACAGCGCCGTCCTCGTCGTGACGGGCTTCGTGCTCAACAGGATGAACGTAAGTATAACATCCCTGGAGCAGCACTACGGCGTGGGTTATTTCCCCAGCTGGATGGAAATTGCGGTTACCTTCATGATAGTCGCTGTCGGTTTCGGTGCGTTTGCGTGGGCTGCGAAGAATCTTGCAGTTTTTCCGAAAGAAGCGGCGGCCAGGGAACCGGCGCACGCCGAGAGTTATGAAGTCGTCGTAATCGAGGACGAGATCAAGGTGAAGGGCGAGCCGTCGTTCGGAATGGAAGCAAAATAGAAATCCGAAGAGAAGCGGGTGCACTATGGAAGAAAAATATGCTGTGAGCAAAGTGATACCGGAAGGCGAGTTCAATTGCATCTGGGCGGATGCCGGATTGGTATCGTATAAACTATGCGACCGCAACTATGAATGTGACGCCTGTCCTTTCGATCAGGCCATGCGACAGAAATCAGCACCCGCTTCTGAAGCCGCATCTGCAGGTAAAATCAGATCGGCTGCCTTAGAAGGGAATGCGAAGTCTCAACCGAAGCAGGATACTTTGTTTGAGATGGTCCGGAATATTTTCGGCGGACCGCTGTCCAGAAAGCCGGCTGAGGACAGGCTTTATTCGCGTGGGCATGTCTGGATGAAGGAAGTGTCTGCGGATGTTTTCCGTTTAGGAATCGACCATTATGCCGCCGCGCTTATCGAAGGAGTCAGAAGCGTTGTGTTTCCTCAGACAGGCTCTTCGTCAGTGAATGGAAGTCCGTGTGCCTGGGTTATTTGCGAAGACGGTACCCTCGCTGTGCAGTCCCCGGTCAATGGAATAATCAGATCTGTCAATCCGCGACTGATGGAGTCGTCGGCTCTTGTACACCTCGACCCATACGATTCAGGCTGGCTGAACGAGATCCGGTCCGAAGAAGGCGTTCCGAAAGATAGTCTCAACTCCTCCGCGATCGAGTCTCTTTCGAACGAACAGCTGCGCAGGCTCAAGCAGGAAATGCTCGAAGAGTTCGATAACAGGCTGCCTGCACCTGGGGTCACGCTGCTGGACGGCGGCGTCCGTCCCAAAAACCTCAGAGACGTTCTGGGTCCCGTCAAATATATTTCGCTGTTAAAGAGACTGCTCTCGGACAGGGTCTGATTCGGGACGCGGAATTCTGCCTCGTTGCCCGCGATTAACGCGTCATCGCGGGTTTCTGTCTTTAGACTGCTAAAGCTCCCCTTCAATAATCGGCGATTTGAGCCGACTTTGCCTTCCTTCTGTTGATTTTCCCGGCATAAGAATTGACCCGACTAGCGCGAGGGCATTGGACAAAATGCGTATTACCAGGTTTCTGGCGTTCAGGCTTTTCCTTATCGTGCTTCTTGTGATGCTCGTGGCAACGGCCATCTTCACAACCGTCATGCTGAACTGGCATTCTGAGAAGTACCTTGCTGCTACGACCGATTGGGCTCTCCGTACGAGCGACCTTATAAAAAGATCCACCCACTACAGCATGCTCGAGAACCGGAGGAAAGATATTTACCGCACAATTAACACGCTAGGTTCTGAGCCCGGGATAGAAGCCATTCGAATTTACAACAAGAAAGGTGAGGTCACGTTTTCGACAGTTGATGACGAGGTCGGCAAGTATGTCAACATGAATGCCGAGGCGTGCAACGTGTGCCATCAGCCGGGCAAAGCTCTTCCGACTAGCGGTAATACCGCGCTGACCCGCATTTTCCATACCGCCAAAGGATACAGAGTTCTCGGAGTAATCACGCCGATAAGGAACGAACCGAGCTGCTACAATGCTCCCTGTCATGAGCATCCCGCCAGTCAAACTGTGCTCGGAGTTCTGGATGTGATGCTGCCGCTCAAGACGCTGGACGCCAGTCTCGTGCAGCTCAGGCATTCTACGTACCTGGGCGGCGCACTTATGGTTCTCAGCGTGACGCTTTTCTCGGGAATATTCATCTGGATCATGGTCAATATCCCCGTCAGGAAACTGACTCAGGGGACGCATGAAATCACGAAAGGAAATCTTGATTACAGAATAAAAGTCCGCTCTTCAGACGAGATCGGCGACCTCGCCGACTCGTTCAACACGATGACGGAGGAACTCGGGCGTGCGAGGGACGAACTGACGGACTGGGCCGAGACTCTCGAAGAGAGGGTCGAACAGAAAACGGACGAGCTGCGCAGAGCTCTTTCGAACATGGTCCAGATGGAAAAGATGGCTTCGCTCGGGAAGCTGGCCGCCAGCGTGGCGCACGAGCTGAACAACCCCCTTGCCGGCATTCTCGCCTATTCGAAGCTTCTGAAGAAAAAGATATCAAAGGGAAACATTTCCGGGGAAAGCACGAAGGAAATGGAAGACGAGCTTACAATGATCGCAGATGAAAGTACACGATGCGGCAATATCGTCAACAACCTCCTGCTTTTCTCGAGGCAGAAGGTCGGCGAATTCCAGCCGCAGAACCTTGTGCCGATCGTCGAACAGAGTCTGAGGCTCATAGCCCACCATCTCGCCATGAATAACGTGAGATGTGAGGTCGACATGCCTGACAAGCCGCTGGAGGCGATTTGCGATCCGCAACAGTTGGAACAAGCCCTGATCGCGCTGGAGATAAATGCGATTGAAGCAATGCCCGGCGGCGGCATTCTCAGAGTCGAGATGAGACTGCCTGAGAGAGAAAACGAGGTTGAGATTAAGGTGATCGACAACGGAATCGGAATAAACGAAGAAGACCTGGGACACATTTTCGAACCATTCTTTACCACTAAGAAGGACGGTAAAGGGACGGGTCTGGGACTCGCGGTGGTTCACGGGATCGTAGAGCGGCACAACGGAAGGGTCGAAGTGCAATCGAAGTCGAACGCGGGAACGACTTTCACCATAAGGCTGCCGCTCAACCCGGGCGAAGCGGGGGCGGCTAAACTTTCACATGCAAAGCAGAATTGAGAAACGGGAATGGCCAACAATCACAAGACGGAGCAATCAAGCATCCTGATAGTCGACGATGAATTATCGGTCCGCGATTCTTTAAGCAAGTGGTTCAAGGAGGACGGATACCGTGTCGGTGCGGCAGAGAATGCAAATCGGGCACTGACGCTGATGAATGAGGGCCCGTGGGACGTTATCCTTCTCGACATAAAGATGCCGGGAATGGACGGGCTGGAACTGCAGAAGCGGATCAAAGAAATCGATAAGACGGCGTCGATCATAATGGTTACCGCGTTCGCGGCAGTAGATAGTGCGGTGCAGGCACTTAAGGAAGGGGCTTTCGATTACATAACGAAGCCTGTCGATCCCGAGCATCTCTCGCACTTGGTCCAAAACGCGCTCAGAACGAAAAAGTTGACTGACGAAAACTGGCGGCTTCGCCAGCAAATGTCGGAACTTTCCGGAGTAGAGGAGATAGTCGGCGAGAGCCCTCAAATGAAGAAGGTCATCGACCTCGCGAAAACCGTCGCTCAAACAGACACGACTGCTATGATAAGGGGTGAAAGCGGGACGGGGAAGGAACTCGTGGCGAGAACCATCCACGCCAATTCGTCCAGGAAATATTTCCCGATCATCACGGTGAACTGCGGAGCGGTCCCCGAGACTCTCCTTGAAAGTGAGCTCTTCGGGCACGAAAAAGGTGCTTTCACCGGTGCGCAGTTCCGCCGAAAGGGTAAATTCGAAATGGCGGACGGCGGGACGATATTCCTCGACGAGATAGGGACTATCAGTCAGAAAATGCAGGTGCAGCTTTTGCGTGTCCTGGAGTCCAGGCAGTTCACGCGCGTCGGCGGCAACGAGATCATCCCGAGCGACTTCAGGGTTATCTGTGCTACGAACCGAGACCTTGAAGCGGCAATAGGCGACGGGAGCTTCCGCGAAGATTTGTACTACAGGCTGAACGTATTCACGATCTTTATCCCGCCGCTGAGAGAACGACGGGTGGACATCCCACCACTCGTGAATCATTTCGTCAAGAAGTACGCGACGATCATGAACAAGCCCGCCATCGGCATCGACAGCGAAGCGATGGACCTGATGGTCCGCAACAAGTGGCCCGGAAATGTGAGGGAACTCGAGAACGTTATCGAGAGGGCCATGGTCCTGGCCAAACCGCCTGCCATCAAGCCGTCCGATCTTCCTTTCCAGTTATCGCAGCTGCAGGAAGGCGATATGCAGCAGGGCGACTTGTTGACCGGCATGGAGAAAATTCACATCTCGAAGGTGCTCGAGAAGCACAACTGGAATATTACACGGAGCGCCGAAGCGCTCGGCATAGACCGCGTCACGCTCTACAGCAAGATCTCGAAGTACGGCCTGAAAAAGCCGTGACACGAGCCTGAGGCCCATGAGCCCATGGCTCGTACGTCTTCGATACTGATCGTGGCGATCGACCCGGTAGACCGTTCGCTCCTTGTTCAGCTGGTCAAACCGCTTGCAGTGACTTTCTCAACTGAAGTGGAAGTGACACACGCGGTTCCCCTGGACGGTTCTTTCGCATTGAACGTCTCCCGGAACCAATACGGATCCACTCCGCTTATCTCGGCCCTGCTGGAGAAGTTCGAGGATTTCCAGGGGAAAATTCTTGGGGTGACATCGGGAGACCTCTTCGTCCCGGTTCTCACATACGTTTTTGGCGAAGCTCAGCTGGACGGAAAAGTTGCGGTCGTTTCATCGCACAGATTGCGCGATGAATATTACGGGCTCGATTCGAATCCGGAACAGTTGCGACTCCGGCTGCTGAAGGAATCGGTACACGAGCTCGGGCACGCCTTCGGGCTCCTGCATTGTCAAAACTATTTGTGCGTGATGCACTCATCTACCGGCGTAGAAGAGATCGATGTGAAGACGGAGAGACTCTGCGGGGAGTGCAAGGCAAAACTCGTGAAGATTTGAAATTAAACCCTTTGACATTACCTTAGTCCGAATTAGCAAAAGGTGATCCCCGGGATACGGAACATCGGGATCCTATCAGAGGGCTCGGGTCGATCACTTCAACTTGATGTCAGGCCACGGTACTACATGCTTAAAGAATCCGACGAAAGGTACCTTTCGCTCACATGCAGCGTTGCCGGCGATTATTCCGGTTCTGAGAGCCGTGCCGAAGGTCCGGGTGTCCGGGCCCGCTAACTTTCAGAAGAATGTCTCAGATGGATTGAATCTCGCGTTGGCTGGGACTTTCAGGAACTATGCTGAGGCGAACGACCTTTTCTATTCCGTGAATTCGAATGTTAATGTGATCCTGTCGGACCAGCACAGTGTGTAAC
>JAJYGB010000099.1 GCA_021785235.1 Bacteroidota bacterium | reverse complement strand
CAAGGGAATTTGAGGGGCGCGGCTTCAACAGCCTGTACGATTTTATTGAGCGCATCCGGTATCTGAAAGAGACGGCACGTGAAGGGCAGGCTCCGGTCGACGAAACGGTTGACGCCGTAAAAATAATGACCGTACATGCCGCCAAGGGGCTCGAGTTTCCCGTGGTCGTGATTCCGTTTTGCGATGCGTTCACTCGCCGCGGCACAAGACTGATCGTCAACGACCATGTCGGGATACTCCCGTTTGTCGGGAGTGTCATACCGCCGGCACTCTCCCTTTACGAGGGCCTCGAAAAGGTCAGCGAGCAGTCGGAGCTTTCGAGGCTCTTTTACGTCGCGTGCACGAGGGCGATGGACAAGCTCATACTGACGACCGCCTCTAAGAAGGAGTCGCTCTCCATTAATTCATTCACCGACATCCTCTCGAGGAGTCTCGACTTGACGGCAGCTCCTGCGGACGGCTACTTTGAATTGCCGGGATTGAAGATCAGGGTGCATACATCGCTGCCGGATGCGGAGTTGTCGGGAGAAAGCAAACCGCCGGCGAAAGCCGAAATGGGTGCGTTCTTCCTCGATTCAATCCCTGCCGGCATCGACGGAGAAATTTACTCCGCGACCGTTCTCCAGACTTTCCGGCTTTGTCCGACGAAATATTTCCTGAGGTACCGTCTCGGAATGCCTACGCCGGAAACCAGACACCGGTTCGACGAGAACGGCGAACACAACGATCTGATCCTCTCTACCGTGAAGGGACAACTTGTCCATTCGGTTCTCGAGCATGTGCTCTCTTCGAACACTACGGGCGAGGAGGCGATAGCCGCTGCCGCCAGACATGCCGTGTCCGCCGGTGTTGATGAAAACCTGAGCGAGGAGGAGCGCTCGAAGCTAATAGCGGTAGTCGCCGGAAACGCGGCTAACTCGCTTGCAACGCTCGGTATGATCGCCGGAGACGGCAAGAAATATCTGGAACAGACGATAACCAGAAGGTTCGGCTCCGACTTCCTCACCGGGACACTCGATCTGCTGATCGAGGACGAAAAAGGATTTCATATATACGACTACAAAACGAACCGCCTTGACAAGTCGCAGGAAGATATTTACGCCGGCTATGAGATCCAGATGAAGCTGTATGCTTCGCTCTGCGGCAATCTGAGACCGGATCAGAAAGAATTCGATGTGACTATCGTCTTTACACGCGAACCCGGAAAGTACCTGTGCAGATTCTATTCGAAGGTTGAGCTCTCGGATTTTGAGAAGGAGCTCGGTTCATTGCTCGAGAAGATAAAAGGGATCGAGACTGAAGAAGGGGTCTTTCCGTCGTCGGAGGCGCTTCCCACTTCGTCTCCTCATTGCAACGAATGCGAGTATTTTGTCGGGGAAGTGGAAAAGGAGTGCCTGATGAAAAGGGAGTTGGGGAGAAGCAGAGATCAGGAAATGAGAAACAAGAAGTAAGAAATAAGAAGATGTGAACCTGGTCTGCCTTCTTGCTTCTTAAGTCTGACGTCTCTACCTACTCACAGCAACTCTTCTTGGCCTTTTTCCTCACCGATTTCCAGATGAAAGCTCCTGCCAGAACGGCAACGACCGCCATGAATACTAATTCTCCGGTCATATAAGGCTGCCGACCTGGTAGACTACGAAAGCGACTCCCCACGCCATAACAAAACTATAGGCAAGGAAGAGAAGCGCGAACTTCTTTCCTCCTTCCCGGGCCATGACCGCGACGGTCGCCAGGCACGAAGTATACAGGAGGAGGAAGATCATGAATGAAAGGGCGGATGCAGGCGTGAAGCTCGACCTGATTTCCGACCGCAAAGTCTGGTTCCCCTCGTCAGTCTGAAGAGTCCGGATGCTCGGCGTGAGGAGCGACATGAGGCTCTCCTTAGCGGCAGCTCCGAGATCCTCCACCTGTTTCTCAAGGGCGGGGAGGAAATGAAACTCCGTGTCCTTCTTTTGCACGTCACCCGAGTAGATGGTTCCCATCGAGCTCAGGACGATCTCCCTCGCCAGAAACGCGGGGATTAGCGATGTCGAGATCCTCCAGTCATTAATGCCTATCGGCGCCAGGACCGGGGTAATTGCCTTCCCGATGTATGCTGCGGCGCTATCTGATTGGTTCTTGAGATTCGGGGGAGTATTGAGGAGCACCCAGATGACAACGGATGCCGCGAAAATAAGAGTGCCGGCCCTGTAGAGAAAACTCTTTACCTGTGCCCAGACTATCAGCAGGACCGTCCGCAGCCTCGGGAGCCGGTAAGGGGGGAGTTCCATTACGAAGTGCGACAGCCTCCCGCGGTATGCGGTCTTTCGCAGGAAGAAAGCGGTCAGCAACCCGATCGCTATCCCTAGGAAGTAGAGCGAGAAAATCACTACCGCGGGGTGCACGAAGAATAGTACCGCGAAGAAAGAAAATACGACGAGCCTCGCCGGACAGCTCATGAACGGTATCATCGCCATGACGAGCAGCTTGTCCCGCTTGTTTTCCATAGTCCTCGTTGCCATGACCGCGGGCACGTTGCAGCCGAAGCCGAGGAGGAGCGGGATCATGCCCTTGCCGTGGAGCCCGAGTTTGTGCATGAAGCGGTCCATTATGAACGCTATCCTCGGCATGTATCCGGACATCTCGAGGAGCGCGATAAGGAAATAGATCATCGCGATCAGCGGGACGAAGGTGATGACGAAGCCGACCCCGCCGACGATAGCCTGCGAGAAGAACTGCGGGAGCCATTTGCCGGCGCCGACGTTAGAGAGAAGCAACAGGATCATCGGTGAAAAGAAGTTGTCGATGAGGCCCTGCGTCCAGTTCATGAACGGTGTCGAAAAATCGAAGGAGATCTTGAACAAAAGGAACATCACGAGAAGGAAAATGAAAAAGCCGAGGATAGGGTGCAGGATGACCTTGTCGATCCTGTCGGTGATGTCCCTGGCGGTGGACTTTCTCTTCCTGAAGGCCTCTTTGTAAAATCCATGGGCGAACGCGTACCGCTCGTCCTTGATGACGCCGCCTATGTCTTTCCTGAAGAACCTCTCGAGGCTAACCTTCTCTTCGTTCTGCCCGTCGCCTTCGGCGAGCATCCCAAGCAGGGTTCGCTTGTCGATTTTCCCGTCGTGCTTTCGCGCTTCAAGAATTCGAAGCGCCTCTTCGACCTTCTCGCTGTACATGACGGCTTTCGGAGCGTGTCGTCCTTCCGCGCTCTCAATGATGGCATCGAGGAGTTCCTGCACGCCGTCGCCGTTCCTGCCGTTCGTCTTGACGACGGGAACATCCAGAAGCTCGCTGGTATGTTTGCTGTCGACTTCGATGCCGAGCTTACGCGCTTCGTCCGACATGTTTAGCGCGATTATCATCGGCTTCTCGAACTCCAGCAGCTCCGTAGTCAGGAGCAGGTCACGTTCCGCGTTCGTGGTCTCGATGACGTCCACGACTACGTCGGGTTTCTCGTCCGTTATGAACCGGTAGGCTATCCACTCGTCTTCGGAGATCGGCTCGAGCGTGTATATTCCGGGGAGGTCGACGAAATGGATGTCATAGCCTTTGTAATTGAGGAACCCCTCCTTTTTTTCGACGGTTACTCCGGCCCAGTTGCCCACCTTGAGGTTGGTCTTCGCGGCGTGGTTCAGCAGTGACGTCTTGCCGACGTTTGGGTTTCCGGCGAGCGCGACCTTGATGCTCTTCGTCATTTGACCTCTACAAATTTGGCAACGTCCGAAGTTATCACGATCCTCGAATTGCTGGTCTTGACGACGATTCCCCTCCCGAGTTTCTGCATGATGGTAATTTTCTTCCCCCTCCTGAGCCCCATCGCCTCTATCTTTTTCATGGCTTCGTTGTCGTCGAGGAAATCCACGATGTGGGCCACTTCACCGACCTTGAGATCCTTGATCGTAGTCCTGTGGTCGGCCGGCGTTCTTGCGGTTTTAGCCGCAATATCCGCGCTCTCTCCCCTTTCGGGGCGTGTTCCAAAAATTGTCATGTCTAAACAGCAGCTCTTTCTCTATTCGCCGTTCTTACAGTCGGGGCACAACCCGAATATCTGGTGAGAATGGCTGATTAGTGTGAACTTGAATTTCTTCGCAACAGCCTGTTGACCCTGTTCAATGCCGTCATCAACGAACTCGACGATCTTCCCGCACTTGATGCAGACAAGATGGTCGTGATGGGATCTGCCGAACGCTTTCTCATATCTCGACCCGTGGTCCTTGAGACGCGTCTTGAACACGAGCTCGCATTCTTCGAGTATGTCGAGCGTGTTGTAGACCGTGGCGCGCGATACCTTACTCCCTGTCTTCTTCAGACTAAGAAAGAGCTCGTCGGCATCGAAGTGTCCGTTTGTCGCCATAACGGCGTCCAGGACTTCGAACCGCTCTGGCGTTACCCGGTAGTTTTCCTCGCGGAGGAAGCCTTCAAATCGTTCTTTCGCCGTATCCATGTTCTCTCTCACTTAAATGTTACTTCTGTTCTCGACGCTACCTTTGCAGGTCCATCCCGATACTTCGGCTTGCTCGCAGTTATGCAGTCGTCGTTATTAAGACCACGTCTAAATTATTGAATGGCGGGAAAAATGTCAAGCCAAATAATTCGCTGGATCTGGTGGTTTTGGGAGTCGAGTTCCGTAAATTTCTCTACGTATGAGCGAAAACGCACTCAAAATGCTTACCCCCAATTATATCTCACAGCTGTCGAACATGGAGCTGCGGGCCAGGCTGATTGTCGAAGGGTTTCTTATCGGAATGCACCGCAGCCCGTATCACGGCTTCAGCGTGGAATTCGCGGAGCACCGCCAGTATTTCCCGGGAGACGACATCAGTAATATCGACTGGAAGGTTTACGGTCGCAGCGACAGGCTGTACATAAAGCAGTATGAGGAAGAGACGAACCTGAAGGCGTATATCCTGATCGACGCGAGCAAATCGATGGGATTCAAGCGCGACGGGAGTGTGAGCAAACTCGAGTACGCTGCCTACCTGGCCGCCGGCCTGACATATCTCATGATGAAGCAGCAGGACGCGACAGGGCTCGCGATATACGATGAATCGGTGAGGCGTTTCTACGAACCGCACCTGACATACTCGTACATGAAACTCCTGCTTACAGAACTATCCAACCTTCAGCCCAACGCGAAGACTTCGACGGCCAACGCGCTCTCGTCTCTGGCGGAGAGAATAAAGAGACGCGGCCTGATCATCGTGATTAGCGACTTCCTCGACGACACTAAGAGCGTCATCACTGCGCTAAAACATTTCAGGCACAGGAAGAACGAGGTAATCGCTTTCCAGGTGCTCGACGATTCGGAGCTGAACCTCGATTTCCCGGCCGACACGGTATTCACGGACCTCGAGACGGGGGAGCGCATGCCCACGCAGGTCTCAGCCGTGAGGTCGGCGTACAAGAAGGCTGTGAACGCGTTCGTCCGTGACCTCAAGAGCAGGTGTTTCGAGAACGATATTGACTACGCCCTTCTCAGCACATCGACGCCGTTCGACAAGGCTCTGACGGCTTACCTGACGCGAAGGAAGAAGATGTTCTAAAGGGGGACTGAGTAACAAAGGCCCCGGGTTACAGAGTGAAAATTTGCAGGCTGGCTGACGCCGGAGATTTTTTAGAGGGCCCCGGTAATTCTAATTCATTGAGGGAGTTGCATGGAGACAATAATTTTTGCGGCGATGGCGGTAATGGTCATCGTCCTGGTTTACATTCTCATTCAATTCAAGAACTCGTCGGTCAGGCAGCAGCTGTCAACCGACCAGTCGATGCAACTGTTCACGCTATTCAAGTCGGATGTCGAATCTGCCGTCAAATCCGTCGCCGAGACGACGCGCGCCAACAGCGAATCGATGGCGAGCACCCTTCAGTTGGTAAGCAACTC
>JAJYGB010000006.1 GCA_021785235.1 Bacteroidota bacterium | reverse complement strand
ATTTATCCAGAAGAGATCTGAGAACCAGCCGTTCGTCCGGCCGCAGCTGATGCCAAATCACGATCTGGTGCGGATCTTCGAGCGTGCTCTTCGCGCAAGAAGAAAGGAATACGGCACAAAGCGCTACCGCGAGGAAATACCTCAACGCTCTCCCCCGAATCTCTGGGCATTTGAAACAATTAATCCATTTATCCCTAAATCCAATATTCCACCATTCCTCTATTCCAATATTTCGTCATGGCTGCGGCGGTCTTTTGTCTTCACGGAAATAGTCAATCCATCTCTCGCGAGGATATAGTGCTGGGACCGCGAGGATCCTGCCGCCGAAACCGATAAGACGGTAAGTTAGCATCTGGAACGGAGTAACTTTCAGTGTCAGTACGTTATCACCCAAAATCCGAACGTTTGCCTTCTCCGCGAGGCCGGCAATGTATCGGGAAAGCGTTTCGCTCTTCTCCTTCGCGAGTAGAATTTGTTTCGCGACGTCGATGCTATTCTCGATGACGGAGGCGTTCACTGATGATCTCTTGTCGAGAAGTTTGTAAATGCAATATTTCCCATTCACCTCGACGGGGCCGTAAATGTCTCCGATCTTCAACCGTGATAGCACCGATCCGGCTTCCCCTAGATTGTAAGCGTTCACCCAATGGGCGCTCGTGTCGTTCGAATCGACAGTCATCCCCCTCTCGCCGCTCAGTTTAGTGTATGCGTCGATAGCTCCGCCTATGCTACCGGCTTCCACGGTATTCAATCTCAGCCTTATGGAATTCAGGACCTCATCGTGGTGGGTCGAAAAGAACTCATCGACATTTTTCTGCGTCACCGCTACGGTATCGGTTACCGCGTTTGCCATTCGATACGACCTGAATGCATCGACCACCATTCCGACGTTGTGTCTCACTTCCCAGGAATTCTGAAGGCCGAGTTCCCTGGCACGCTGTACCAGGAAATAATTCTGCGAGATGAATCTGAGCGAACCGTGAAGAGCGAAGGTTATTTCGGAGAGGCTTGTGTCTTCCGAAGCGAACATCGCCGTCGGAATTCTCCGGAGAACGTCTTCCAGCGATATCGAGCCATCACCAAATGAAAGCAACGGCTCGTTCAACCGCGATTGGAACCGGCGTCCCAGCTCTACAAGGTCTGCAGGCAACAGACGATAGTACGGATCGTACGACGACGGCTTCTGTCCTTTGAAGATCTTATATATCGCGTAAACAAGAGGCCTGAAGATCGCGTAATTAACCCTGACCTCTACGCCTTTCATTACCGACTCTACGTACTCATTACCTAATTCAGTTTGCTTCCTGTTTACCAGTAGCTCCTTTATTCGATGCATCCTGTCTGCCGTTGTACCTGACGTGAACCGGCTATCAAGATCGCGTCGTAGTACCCGAAACACGATCACTCCGTCGACGGTGACCGTCGGCGCGGAAATGTATCCTATATTATGCCCGAAAAAGGCATTCTCAATCTGACTGGAAGATTCGCCATAAGGGATATCGAGCGTGTCGTGCCTGATTTTCAGACTCTTGGCAAGCTTATACGGCGAAGATTTGGCATTTGCTCGGAGCGATTGATAAAACCTGCGGGCCAATGATGTGTCGGCATCGAAATAGAATGCGTCGACAAGGTAGCTGTAAGCTGATATTTCAAAACCATGTCGTATCTCATTCCCGGTGACTGTCGCTTTCGGGACAATCTCTTTCCTAAAGAGCGCGTCGCGCATGAAAATCTCTTCCATTTCATCCTTGAGGAGAATTTCAGAAGGGGTGTACGGGGCTTCCGACTTAGCCGCGGCCCGGGATAGGAGTCTTTCCGCAATCATCGAGTAGAGAAATTCGCGCTTCGTCTTCTCGAGCGTCGTCGGGTCATCCTTGCCTGGATAGAGCGACATCTCGAAGCGGCTAAGGAACTCACCGCTCGTTATTGGTTCGCCGTTCACAAACGCGAGTGTGTCGGGACCATCCGTGCTTTCAGCTCTGATTTTTTTCTGGCCCGCTAATGCAACGGCTGAAAAGGCCACGATGACAAACGACATGAATAGAGCAAGAAGGCCGAATTGTTTTCTCAGGTTCATCAGAGGCCGTTTCACTTCAGGAGCATCATCTTTTTGGCCGAGATGTAAGCCCCTGCCTGAATCCTGTAGAAGTATACTCCACTGGAGAGCTCTCCAGCATCGAACCGCACCTCATAGCTTCCGGGCTGCTTGAGTTCATTCACCATAGTCCGGACCTCGCGCCCAAGCACATCGTAAACCTTAAGCGATACAAATCCGCTATGCGCGATCCGAAATTCTATATTGGTGGTCGGATTAAATGGATTCGGGTAGTTCTGCGCGAGATCATATTTCTCCGGCACCCGGCTGTCACGGCCGGCTTCAACAGCCGTGATAACAGGAACGTCGATATGGATCTCCGAATCAGCAAGTATGTAGACCGCCGTTCCGTACCCCGAAAGCGTCGTTTGGAAAGACGCCTCCCCGCCCGAAAACAAGACCGGGGTTGACTTACCGTTATATACATCGTTCATGAAATATGTTTTGTTGTCGACCGCGCCACCCGATATATCCACGTTCGCCGAACTCCCCGTTCCAATGAGATGTGCGGCTACCGAAGCGCCGGAGGCACTGAAGTTGGAAAGCACAACGGCGTTTTGATTCTGATACGGCCTCACGAAGCCGTAGACCGTGTCGTTTCCGGTTGCCAGGCGCGTCATCTTCTGAGAATAGAAAGCTTTAAAGGATGACCTTATCCACGCGAGCCTTTGGTAATGCGGTATAAGAAGTTTCGCGTAGCGGGTACCGAAATCAATTGTATTCCGTCGCCCGCCGAACTGATCCATGCCTGAGCCGAAACCGACTTCCTGACCGGCATATATCATGGGAACGCCGGGCGCCGTCATCAGGACTGTCGCGAGCGGCATT
The DNA here is from genome assembly GCA_021785235.1 of Bacteroidota bacterium. Next base: position 2,950 of record JAJYGB010000006.1, on the reverse strand, counting down.
GTCTGATTGACATTATCATAATCGTATGCCAGCCTCGACTCATCCTGGTTTTCCATATACCTGAGAAAATATGAATTTGGTCCTGGATAGAAGCCGCTGTTCATTACCTGCAGGTCCATCGTGTTGACGAATCCCGCGGTAAACGGCTTAGTGCCGTTCTGTGCCCCGCCGTTCGTCATCGTCTGCCACATCTTTCTGTCATACGATGCGTCCGCTCCACCTCCCTGATCTGCGTAATACTGTTCAGTGCCGGGTCCCGTTCCCGTAGCTTCCGCGAGTATGAACGAGTCCATTTTTCTGTGCTTAACCGCGTCGCGGAGAGGGCGGTCGAAGTTCGCGTCCCCTGACCTCAGGTGCGGTCCCCAATAAACATCCAGCCTGAATCCGTCGGCACCTTCGTTCAACCAGTATCTCAACACGTTGAGCATCGCGTATCTCAAATCGATATCGTTCCAGTTTAGATTAGCGAGGGCCCAATCGCTGAAATGGAAATACGCGCCGTCGGCACTTATGTGCTCGTCCATTCCGTCCGGAGCATTATAATAGTTTCCATAAGTATGCTGCAGATAATTCCAGTATGGAGAAAATTGCCCGTAGTGGACCGCACTCTTCACCCATTCGTGAGAAAGCGAGACGTGATTTGGGGTTATGTCGAGAATTACTCTTATGCCCAGAGAGTGCGCCTCACTTATGAAATCATGAAAGTTCGTCAAGGTTCCGTATTCGGGCGCAACACTATAGAAGTCGGTAATATTATATCCGCCTCCCATGCCGTCAATGGGATTTTGATTCCGCATGATGGGCATTAACCAGATAACGTTATATCCAAGGTCATGTATGTATTTCAGCTTTTTTGTTGCCGCGGCGATCGTCCCTTCTGAAGTAAACGACTTCACAAATATCTGATAGACACGACCCGACTTCACGAAAGCGGGTACCGTTCCGACACTCGGCACACTTATGCTGTCGCCTGTCGCGAAATAAGAGAAATAATTCCGGGTAACGTCGGAGTCGTTCGCGGAGTCAACGACTGCCAGAGTGAAATAATATTCACCGGATACTTTCGGACGCGGGACGCTTATCTCGGACGATGTCGTATTTCCCGATATGGTTAGCTTTGAGGCGCTGAGAACGGTGTCGACATTCCACCGGTAAGCGAGCGGCCCGCCGACTATAGACCTACTCGAATCTCCATAAATTTCTATGGAGGCGCCGTTATCTTTGAAATTCATCGAGGCGTATGGCGACCTGTCGACGACGTAGTCGATGTGGAGCGCCGCGGAATACGAACTCCTTCCGAGCGAGTCTACGGCCTTCACCTGAATTTTATTGTCGCCTGGAGAAAGGAGGACATACTCGCTGAACATACCTCCGCGCACGTCGACACCATTCATTACCGTAGTCTTACTTCCTTGCGTGACGTAAAAAGTCACTGATGATATACTGCTATCAGCACCGCCGTTTGCCCCGACAATTCTACCCGTAACAGTCCACGCTCCCTTGCGGGTTGTGGCCGGCTGGGTCAGTATAGCGACGTTCGGAAGACCGGAATAGTCGAGTCCCATATCGGCGGCAGTTATTCCTGCGAAACCGCGCCCGTCATTATCGAGTTTCGCAAGCACCGGAGCGCCGGAGGAAGGCGCGAGATAATTCGAAAGGAGCCTTGCCTGCGCATTCGGAGTAAGGTTGAGAACATTGAAAACGGATGGGTTTCCGATATTGTCAGAACCACCGTTCGACTTTTTCACCTTTACGAAATTTCCGGAATTGTCCACGAGGTAGCTGAAAGCGGAGACGTACCACTTTCCCGTAAACGAACCAAGTATCTCCTGCAAATCGGATAACGCGATTTTGAAAGCTATGCTGTCAGAAAGTTCGGCATCTGCGTTTACGGCTATATCGAGCAATTTAGTCAGCGGGCTTCGCCCGGAATAAGCCGTCTGAAATTTCCCGCCACCAATAGCCGGACAGAGCGCGATGTAAACGCCCTTGCTCTGCCATTCGGGTTCGAGCAGGTCGGTCACGATCGGGTCCTGGATCAGATTACCCGCCGTTGAAGATGTGATAATTATCGAGGCTGCCGTTCCGCTCGCCACGTCCGAGAACTTCAGCACAAATGATAGAGAGTCTCCATTGGAAGTAGGAGATATTCGCAACTCGGAAATATCGGCCGAACCGCTCGCGTATCCTGATGGATAAGTGTAGTTTCCCGAACCATTGTCGTTCCCTTCAGGATCGACGGCAAGATATCCTCCTGAAGCGGGAAATACACCGAACGCATAGACTGACCTGGCGGACGCGCCTGCCGAATCCGAGAGAGAGAACACCACATCATGGCGACCCCTTGCAGGAGAAGATATTGTTGCTGTTATTCTTCCCGCGCCATCAATCGAAGCTGGAACGGAGATGCCATCCGACGTCACACTGAAAGTCGATGCATTGATGCCATGTTTCGAGCCCCTCAATGCCTGGGCAGAGATAACGAACGAGCTGGTGTCGTTCTTGAGTACCGTTCCACTCGCGGGGGAAAAGTCAACGATGGTTGGAGCGCTAGAATCCACGTTGACGACCGAGTTTCCGCTCGATGGATCGACGTTCGGATTATCCGGATCGACGTACCAACTATTCGGCTTGATGACAAACTTGTACTGGGCCGGCCCCCCGATGGGGAGCGATTCAGTTTTTCGAAACGTACCGTCAGGGAATCGCTTCATGGCAAAGGAAGGATTCGTTACGACACCGGAGGCGTTGCCTGCCCAGCCGTTGAAAGAACCGGCAAGGTACACTGTGTCGATGGCGCCTGAGTAGCTCACGGACGAGCTGCGCGTGTCGAACACGAACTCGACCTGCTTGGTGCCACAGTCGGGAGGCTTGACCAAATAGAAATTCCAGTTCCCGCTGTTCGACCATGTCCAGTCGCTTTGGGACTGCGTCCCGGGAGCTCCACTGT
>JAJYGB010000389.1 GCA_021785235.1 Bacteroidota bacterium | reverse complement strand
GGCGCACTCCGGATGCCCCGATCACGAAGGAGATCAAGCCGACTGCCGCAATCGCCTGGAAGCGGGTGGCATACGGTGAGATTATGAAGAGAGGCAAACCCATAACCCTCCAGGACTGCTCGCCGGACGATCCGTACAGAATAGGAGACAGCCTCGAGCTGAAGACCGCAGCCAAGACAAAAAAGACGAACAAGACCCTTCACTCGGTTTTTGTTGATACCGGAGAGAACGGCTTGTTTTCGCGCGGCGAGTTCGAAGCGATTACCACTCCCGGCCAAATGGAGTACGTAACGCCGGAGGAAATCGCGGAGGACGTCGTCTACGAAATAAAGGGAGGCAATACCGGGCACGACATAATCAACGCGCTTGACAACGCCACCCTTGCCCCGACGTATCGTGCCGGCTACATGTTCCACTCCGCTTTTTCAAAAATGCGCGAGCTTGAAAAGAAACACAAAGTCGACAGCGTCGCCTTCGAGCTGCTCGGTCCGCCCCGTCTCTCAAAACTTCTTTATGAAAGCTATCTCCTGGCCCGGCAATACGGAGATTTCGCGGGAGTAGAAAAGGCAACCCCCGAGCAGATGTCCGAAGCCCTCTTGAAGATGATTAAGAAAGATAAAAAGCTTCGCTCGGAGATTATTTCCATAGGTATTCCGATTTTGCTTCCTGACGGCGAAGGCCTCTTGAGGGGCGAGGAGATCAAGATCCCGCCGTTCAGGGGAGAAGGCATCCTCCCGTCTAATCACAAGGCCATCAACGCGTGGGCGCATGACGGATGGGTTGATCTTCGCGTTTCCAACATGGCGCTGTGGAAAGAGCGATTCCGGGAAATGGTTAAGATGACGGAACCCATCCCGGCCGGAGACACCAGTTCCAGATTCATTTACACGAAGGACTACTGGAACAATTTCGAGACGATCGAACCGGGCAGGATTGTCGGCTGGATATTCTCGTACGAGGAAAAAGGGCTGAGGATGAAGGCGTAAGCGAGGTCAAATGTGAAGGGTCAGAAGTCAAAACCACACGTTAGAAACTAAAGCCTAAATGACGACGCTTGCAAGTTTTGGCCTGTAATTCTGACTTTTGATGTTTGACTTTTGGCCTTTTCTCATTCGTATCTCAAACTCTCAATTGGATCGACGCTCGCGGCCTTGTAAGCTGGATATACTCCGAACGTCACTCCAACAAGAGAGCAGACGACGAGACCTATTATCGCCCAGTCGAGCGGGAAGGCCGCTTTCATGTGCAAGGCGAGTGCGGCAACGTTTCCGCCAAGAATGCCCAGCAGAACTCCCACAACTCCTCCGAGCTCACAAAGCACGATCGCTTCGAGTAAGAACTGGATGAGGATATTGTGCTTCGTGGCACCGATAGATTTTCTGACACCGATCTCTCTTGTCCGCTCGGTCACGCCGACCAGCATGATATTCATGATTCCGACGCCTGCCGCGAGAAGGGCGATGGCGCTGACCACAATCGCGCCGAGCCGCACATAGCGGGTTATGTGATTGAACTGGTCGATAAGTGAAGCGTTTGAGATCACCTCAAAATCATTCGGTTTGCCCGGCGGGACCTGCCTGATTGTTCTAAGTATTCCTTCGACTTGCTCTTCTGCGGCATTGAACAATTTCTGACTGCTCGATTGAACATATATGTCAAGGCTTCTCCGGTGACCGTAACGCGCGAAGAACGTAGTCAGGGGAATCATCAAATACGGATTACCCTCACCGAGTACATTTCCCTGATCTTTGATGACGCCGACAACACGGTAACCGATGCCATCGATATTCACGTCCCGGCCGAGAGGGTCGGAATGCGGGAAGAGAGCCTTTGCCATGTTAGGATCGATCACGCACGCGAGACGATCGACGTCCAGGTCGCTTTGGGTGAGAGTTCGCCCTTCCCCGATCGGCTTGTTCTGAGCTTCAAAGATATCCGGAGTGACGCCGAGCAGGTCCACGTTTGGATTTGTAACCTGTTGACTGTGCGAGGCTGTCATGCCTCCTTTGTCTATCATGGCTCCGACACTCTTCGCGAGAGTCGCGTCCTTTTTCAACCTGATCACGTCTTCGTAGGTCAGGTCCTTCCTGTTCCAGTACTTCACCCACCACCCGGGCCCGCCTGCGTGAAATGCCGGAAATTTCGTTATCTCAAAGACGTTTGAACCCAGCGAATTCAACCTGCTTTCGATCGAGTCCTGCATTACCTGCATCGCGGTAGTAACCGCTATAATTGAAAACACACCGACGACAATCCCCAGCAGGGTGAGTATCGACCTGAGTTTATTAGAACGGATGGCCGCCACAGCCATAAAGAAACTTTCGGACCATCTGGACCAGAAAAGACTTCTATTCATATCGCAGAGCCTCCACCGGATTGAGCCTTGATGCTCTGAAGGCCGGGACAATACCCGAGATTACCCCGACGACCAACGAAATGAATATTCCGAGCAGTGCTATAGAAACCGGCATCGTTGTCGGGAGGAACTTATCCACCAGCATGCTGAGCGGATATGAAAATCCCAGGCCGATCAATCCGCCGCCCAGGCAAATGAGCGATGACTCGATAAGAAACTGCACGAGTATTGTCCGCCTCTTCGCGCCAAGCGCTTTGCGTATCCCAATTTCCTTGGTCCGCTCGGTAACGCTTACGAACATGATGTTCATTATTCCGATACCTCCCACGAAAAGGGAAAGCGCGGTTATGAAAAGTCCGACCGCCCCGATGACGGCCGCGATCTTGTTGAACGCGTTTGTGAGAAGGTCCTGCTGGTTTATCGAAAAATCGTCCTGCTGGAAGGGGGAGAGTCCACGAACCTTCCTCATTATGCCCCGTATCTCTTCTTTCGCATTCGCCATGTCTTTCGGATTGGCCACGCGCGCCTCTATAGTGGGGAAGAAATGCTTTCCATAAATATCTTGAAACTGGCCTATGGGTATGATGACTTCATTGTCCAGGCTGAACATCCCCATGAAACTTCCCTGCTTACTCCTGACGCCGATGACCCTGAATGAGAGCCCGTCAACTTTGATAGTTTTTCCGATCGGGTCCTGGTTCGGGAAAAGCTGGTCGGCAACGTCCGATCCAAGCACCGTGACCGGCATGCTGCCTCGGCTCTCTATGTCGGTAAAGAACCTGCCTTCGGTGAAGTTCATATTCGCGACGTATGCGTAGTCTGACGTTGTTCCCTCGACCTGAACGTTCTGGGCGGATCTATTTTGGTACACTATCGTGCCCAGCCTCTGCACGACCGGCGCGACCGCTGACAGGAGCGTCGCATCCTTTCTAATATCATTTGCGTACGACACTTCCATCTTCCGCCGGTCGCGATATTTCCACCATTCACCGCCGTTCAACCAGGGCCACTTCTGTACGTACAAGACATCGGCTCCGATCGACGAAATGCTGGCGTTAAAGGCCTTCGTCAATCCCTCGATAGCTGAACCCATTAGTGTAACCGACACTATTCCTATGATTATTCCGAGCATTGTGAGCACGGCCCTCGCCTTGTTTGCCATCAATGCCGCATAGGAAAGCTTGATACCTTCCTTCATTTCTACACCGAATGTCATATCTTTATTTCCCTTATTGTAGGAACGATCTTAGAATTAAATTTCCGTCTCGCCTCTTCAAGCGCCGCCTTAATATTCTCAACATCCTTCTTCAAACCGGAGTTTCCTGAGACAGACTCTGCGAAGCCGTGAGGTATCAGGTGACCGGCGGTTTTGGGATATTGTGGTAAGCTGCTCGGGCAGGGCGTGGTAAGAGGTTGAACGGAGCTGTTCCGGAATTCAGCCAACATGAAGTTGCCGCTCGTTTCAATGAAGATATAATGCGTATCCACTGATCGGTTGACTCAGACTACTTCAAATGGCGAATGGATTCTCTTTTTTGATTTGAGTCGCCGGCATCTCCCCTTGGAGTCGGTGAGACTCCGAATCTCCGCCCGTGCGAAGATCCATCCGCTGAGGCGCAGTGGTGCTTTCATATCAAATGGTCCTTCTGAATGTTAAGCCGGAACTCACAGATAACGGCGCTCCGGGCTACTAAAAAGCAAAACGGGAAGCGGAAGAATAATGTTCTCCACCGGCTTCCCTCCCCGCCTTGGCTTTACCTCGTCATTATTTCAGACACTCAAAATCGTACAATGCGGGAGCTCATCTTTATTCGTAACGTAATGATTCGATCGGGTCGACACTCGCCGCTTTGTAGGCGGGATAAACACCGAATGTCACACCTACAATTGAACACACTACTAGCCCGATTATCGCCCAGTCAAGCGGAAACGCCGCGTGCATATGCATGGCAAGAGCGGCCAGGTTTCCTCCGAGCAGTCCCAGCAGTATCCCGATGATGCCTCCTACTTCGCAAAGTACGATAGCTTCAAGCAAGAACTGCGTCAAGATATTACGCTTGGTCGCGCCCACCGATTTCCTGACGCCGATCTCCCTCGTCCGTTCGGTAACGCCGACGAGCATGATGTTCATGATGCCGACCCCGGCGGCGAGGAGTGCGATGGCGCTCACGACGATCGCGCCGATCCTTACATAGAATGTAATCTGGTTGAACTGGTCGACCAGAGATTCGTTGGATATCAATTCAAAGTCGTTGTCTTTTCCCGGTTGAACGTTTCTGATGGCGCGAAGAATGCCCTGTACCTGCTCCTGTGACGCCTGGAACACGTTCTGATTCAGCGCCTGCACGTATATATCGAGGCTTCTTTCTTTTCCGTACCTGGAAAAGAAAGTAGTTATCGGAATCATCATGTAGGGCTGCCCTCCGCCGAGAACGTTACCTTCGTCCTTGATCGTACCGATCACGCGGTATCCGATACCGTCTAGTTTCACTACTTCACCCAACGGGTCGGAGTGCGGGAAAAGAGTTTTCACCAGATTAGGGTCGATCACGCAGACAAGGCTCCCCGTTTCAACATCGCTCTGGCTTACCGGTCTGCCCTCGTCGATCTTCTTGTTTTGCGCGACAAAAATATCCGGAGTAATACCGTCGACGCTCACATTCGGATTGGTCTTCTGGTCCTGATACTGAACGATCTTCCCCCATTTGTCGGCCTCAGCACCCACACTGCTCGCGAGAGTCGCACGTTCTTTCAATTTGACTACCTGCTCGTAGGTCAGGTCTTTCCGGTTTCTATACTTGGCCCACCAGCCCGGTCCACCGGCATGAAAGACAGGGAACTTGGTAATCTCAAAGACATTGGACCCCAATGAATTCAACTCGCTCTCGATCGAGTTCTGCATTACCCTCATGGCAGTAGTGACCGCGATAATTGAGAACACTCCGATAACAATTCCGAGGAGCGTGAGCATCGATCGCAACTTGTTCGAGCGGATGGCGGAGATCGCCATCATGAAACTTTCCGACCATTCGGACCAGATGAAACTCCTATTCATATCTATATGCCTCCATCCCGCACGACGGGACTCTATATCTACTCATATCGCAGCGCGTCAACCGGGTCAAGTTTCGACGCCCTCATCGCGGGAATTATTCCCGAAATGACGCCCACTGCAAGCGAAATGATAATTCCGGTAATTGCGATTGAAATCGGCAGCGAAGTGGGGAGGAATTTATCGACGAGCATGCTCAGCGGATACGATAGTCCCAGCCCGACAAGCCCCCCGCCCAGACAAATCAGTGTCGACTCGATAAGAAACTGCACAAGGATAGTGCGTCTCCTTGCGCCCAGGGCCTTCCTGATCCCGATCTCCTTCGTTCGCTCGGTAACACTCACGAACATAATGTTCATGATTCCTATGCCACCGACAAAGAGAGAAAGGGCCGTGACGAAGAAGCCTACCCCGCCGATGATAGTCGCGATCTTATCGAACGCGTTGCTCAGCAGGTCCTGCTGGTTTA
>JAJYGB010000497.1:1344-5892 GCA_021785235.1 Bacteroidota bacterium | reverse complement strand
ACTCGGCCACCTCTCCAAATCGTCGGAGCTTGTATTGAATATAACTCCTCGGCGATTTCTTTCAAATAATACTCACGTCGAAGGCATCATCCTCATTTTTTCTTGGCTAATCAGACTGCCTTCCGTTCCAGCCAGCTTTCCCCGTACTTGGCATGATACCTTCTGACCAGCCAGACTCCCGCCACGGCCGCGTTTACGGATGAGAAGAAAATATCCGAAAACCAATGGGCGTCGTAATAGAGTCGCGACAGCGAAGTCAGGACCGCAAGCAGGATCCAGAGAAATTTCCAAAGCTTATTCTTGAAAAACCCGGCGACGACAATAGCAAGTGCAAAAACCACAGCGGCATCGCCGGACGGAAACGAGAGGTAAGCGTTCGGACCGGCAATAAACGGTTTGAAAGTTAGATTGCCGTGCCATTGATTTGGTCTCCATCTCCCGACAAGCGATTTGAGCGCGATCGTTATCAAGCCGGAATACAAGAACGACTGGCCTATCATCAAACCGCCATCGCGGATTTTATCGGAGTTGATAATTAAGCCTGCCACGTACAATCCGACAAAGAGATATAAGGTTATCTTCCCTGTTCCGAAGATATGCACAAACCCGGCGATCCTATCCTCTAAGGGACCGTGTATGGTAAGGAAATAATATCTTATCGGCTCGTCAAAGTAGGCAGCAATAAAAACAACGAGCAGGAACTCAACCAGGATGAGCCACTGCTTGAGTTGCCATTTCCTGGGAATGGTGTAATACTCTCCCCATTCGACAAAGAGCCGCTTAAGATCCTGTCCGGATTTTTTGAGTCTGCTGTTCAAAGGTCCTCCTCCATTTCTAAGATTTTATTACTCTAGTAAACATGCCGCATTCAAAATCTGGCGCCGCTTTAAAAAAAGTAAGGGATAAACATCTTCGTGCGCATTCTGTAATCTTCATACTTCGGACCGAATTTTTTCTCGTCCAATTCTTCCTCTGCCTTGACGGTCGACACGAGAGTGAACACAGCCCCGAACAGTAAAATGCCGGGGAATAGCCCGGGGAGTTTGAAAAACGCGGAGAGTCCGAGGAGAAGAAGAGCGGAGTAAAGTGGATGCCTAATCATCGAATAAAGTCCAGTCTCAATAAGAGCATCAGGTTCACCCGCTTCTGTACTCTGCCGCTGATGGAGCAACTGCATTCCGGCCATCGCGACATATATCGAACCTGCGAGGCATAGCCACGAAAGAGACTGCAGTACCGTAAATGGGTCGACAAACCAGACGTGCAGGTTGGTAACCACAAGAAGCAAAACAAATTCGAGTGCAAAGAATCTGTAATATCCGTATGAGTGCCGATTGCGTAGCCCGTTCCTGGATAGGAAGGCAATCGCTGCCGAACACGCGACAAAGATAGGTAGCTCTATTTCTCCTCCTTGAATAGCATCATTGGACCATGAAATTTTGTCAGATTCAACGACAAAAAAAAGCCTGCGGCAAATCGTGCCGCAGGCTTTTCAAGTACTCCCTTAGCGTTCCGGAGGGAAAGCAGGCGTGAACGGAGGAGGCGGAGGAATCGTCTTTGGTTTCTCCTTAATCTCCTTCATGAGATACTTCACCGCTTCGTCGATCTGCGGATCCTGCCCTTCCATCACAAGCTTTGGCGTTTCGTCGACGTTAATGTCTGGCTCCACGCCATGATTCTCGATGATCCACTCACTCTTCAAGCCGTAGAGAGAGAATTGGGGCACCGTGACGTAACCTCCGTCAACAAGAGGTCTGTATCCGACAATACCTCTGACACCTCCCCAGGTCCGGGTACCAATCAGCGGACCCAGCCCGTATTTTCTGAAGTAGTACGGGAAGATATCTCCGTCGGAGGCTGAGTAATGGTTGATCAGACAAGCCATGTAACCATTGAAGACCGGCTGTGGGATTGTAGTCGGCGCGCCGTGCCGGGACATCGACAAGCCTACGAGGATTCTTCTGAGCCTCTCGAGAATGAGCTGATCCACGAAGCCGCCGCCATTGTAGCGCTCGTCGATTATCAGTCCTTCTTTTGTTATTTGCGGATAATACTGCTGCACAAACGCGTTGAGTCCGGCGGCCTCCATGTCAGGCAAATATACATATCCGATCTTTCCGCCAGAAAGGCTGTCGACCAGCTCCCGGTTTCGAACGATCCAGTCGTTGTAGCGAAGACTGTATTCGTCTTTGATCGGGTTGACTTCTACCGTCCATGCGCCCTTGAGTTCAGGCTTCGAGTTTACGAGCAGCGAAACGGTCGTCCCGACTGTATTCTCCATTACGCTGTCTATGCTCATCGGGAATTTCACGGGTAGGTTATTTATGGCAAGAATGTAGTCACCCTGATGAACGTTGACACCAGGCAAGGTCAGAGGGGATATTCTGTTCGGATTAGTGTTCAAGCCGATCATTATCCTGCTTATTGTGTAGTAGCCGCTCGCCTTGTCGAGAGAATAGTTGGCGCCGAGAAGACCGGTTATTGTCTTGTGAATCTCGGGATAATATCCGCCGCCGACGTAGGTGTGCGAGTTCTGGAGCTCCCCGATCATGTTGCTGATGAGCCCGGTCAAATCGTACCTGTTATTGACATACGGAAGCATGACTTCGTATTTCTTCTTGACGGCTTCCCAATCGACGCCGTTCATCTCCGGTGAGTAAAAGAATTGACTCTCGAGTCTCCAGGCCTGGTTGAACATTTCTGTCCATTCCTGGCGGAAGTTGACGAACATCTTCATGTTTGTCAAGTTCAATTCCCCGTCGCCCTCTTTATGTTCGGCCGGTTTGGAATCGATCATACCGAAAGTCTTCCCGCTCTGGTACATGATGCTTTTGCCGTCGGCGGATAGGTCGTATCCGTCCACCGGTGAAAGTATCTCGGTGTCTTTCCGCTCTGCGAGGCTATAGCAACGAAGCGCTGACTCTTCTCCTGACGCGTTGCCGGACAAGCCTTCGGTCGGGAAAGTCATGTAGTAAATGTTTCCGTCGGCTTCGCTCAGGCCGCCAATATTGTTTGATTCTACCGGCACAGCAACTGCTCTCGATCCTAATCCTTCGAAATCAATCTTCACATCTTTAGGTTTCTCTGGCTTCGCTTCCTTCTTCTCCTGGCCGGCCTTGCTCGCGCCGTTCTCCTGACCGGTTACCTTCACCTCATTATTCTCGGGTGCAAAAGGAGAAGCACTGTCCGCCTGCAACGTGGCGACGTAGATGCCCGTCGTCTTTGTATTTGTGAATTCCATATCGTAACTACCGATCACGCCGTTGTATGTCCGGTCGGACAGGAAGATCAGGTATTTCCCTGCACGGTCGAAGATGGGGTCGTAATCGTTAGTATAGCCGTTGGTGACTTCATGGATCTTGCTGTCGGCCAGAGAGTAGATGTAAATGGATGTGAAAGTATTGTCGTGATGCTTGGCGTAGGCAATATACCGGCTGTCGGGCGACCATGAGTAACCGGCCACGGCCCAGACCGAGTCCTTATCTACCAGGACGGATTTCTTCCGAGCGATGTCGACGTACCACAACGCAAAGCTCTGATCGGAATACAGAATCTTCTTGCTGTCCGGGGACCAGACCATGTGATCCAGGTATTCCTTATTCCCGTGCGTTATTTGAATCGCCTCCGAGTTCGGTTTATCCTCGCGCAGGTAGATCTCCTCTTCGCCGGTCCTGTCAGAAATATACGCGACGTATTTCCCGTTCGGCGACCAAGCCGGGTCCTTATCGTCGACGCCGGATGTGTTTGTCAGGTCTCTGGTATTGCCTGATTTCTTCGGAACGGTGAAGATATCGCCGCGCGCCTGGAAAACTGCTCTTTCTCCGTCCGGTGCTATTCCGAAACTCTCGATGTCCTTGCTCGCGTCCACCCACTTCGGCATCGCAAGCGATTCATCGTTGGGAATTGAAATGTCGAGCTTTGTCAACTTATCCCCCGGCAGGTCCAGAGTATACAGGTACCCGCCGTTCTCGAAAACTATCGCATCGGGACCCAGGGAAGCCCAGCTGCAATCATAGTCTTTGAAGAACGTGATTTGTTTGAATTCCTTCGTAGCCAAATCATACGACCAGATATTTTTGCGCCGGTTCGCGTCCCTGTCCGATATAAAATATATGGTGTTCTTGTACCACATCGGATCGGTATCGGTCCCTTTCCAGTCACCGATCTGCACTTCATCCATCGTCGCCATGTTGTGGATGAATATTTTCTGCGCCATTCCACCGTAGTACCTTTTCCGCGCTCTAAAGTTTCTGAAAATTCTGTTGTAGGCAAACTCCTTTCCATCTGGAGAGAAACTCAGAAGTCCGCCCTTCGGAACGGCGAACTGGACGGGCATTCCTCCGTCAACGGAAATTGTGTACAAGCTGCCGAACCACGTATTGTATGTGTGCATTCGGGAGAGGAACACAATGCTTTTTCCGTCAGGAGTCCAGCTTATGACTTCGTTGTTGGGCCCCATGCGTTCCGGGATGCCCTCATCGTCCTGACGGAAGGTCAGTTGACGAGGCTGACCGCCCTCACTCGGCATCACGTACACATTGAAGTTTC
>JAJYGB010000497.1:0-1334 GCA_021785235.1 Bacteroidota bacterium | reverse complement strand
TTGGGCGGTGAAGGCCAGCGACTTCCCGTCAGGGCTGAACTTCGGAAACAACTCGAGCCCGGGATCGGATGTGAGCCTGCGGGCAACTCCGCCCTGAGTTGATACTTCATAAATATCGCCGGCATAAACAAACGCAACTTCATTCTTAGAAATGGTTGGGAACCTCAAGAGCCTCGCGTCGTTCATCGCGAAGGCAGTTGAGGCGAGAAAGAGAATCGCTATTGCAAGCTTTCTCATATTGCACCTCCATGTTTTGTTAAATCTAAAAGCAGCACGTGTTAAAAAAAAGGCGAGCGAAAAAAACGATCGCCTTCCGGCGAAGGCGATCGGGATGTGTTTGGTTCGATTCAATCTTCGGAAGCTAGAGCTAGTATCTTCTTACCTTTACGGATGAGACTCCGGCATCTACGTCGATGAAAATTTTCTTTTTCGCGGAATCGTAATTTTCAGAACGGTAGTCTCCATCCCCGCTCTTCGTGAAATCCGGGAAAGACTTGCTCGAAAGCTCGGCATTGTCTTTTATTCTGCAGCCGGCAGTCAGCGGTACATATACGGTGAGGGATGAGACTCCCGTTTCGAGTCTGAGTCTCGTCGTGTCTGCCCTGTCACCGAGTCGCACGGTAATCGAAGATGCACCGGCTTTAATAGTCGCCCGCCGGATCACATAAGGTGTCAGGTCAAAATTCACAGAACATGCTCCCACATCGGCATTAAGCTCCCAATCCGGTTTGGTGTTGAGCCTCATGTCCACTGTGTTCCTCCTACCGAAGCGTATGTGGTTCTCTTTTCCCTGGAACGCCAGCTCAATGCTCTGTGTTGTTCCCTCTTTATCCGAGTCGAACGAGTAACGCCCGATGTTGGATTGCGTGCTCGCCCCGAATAGCCCGCTTGCCGTATCGCCTATAGTGAAGGATCCCGCCCCACCCTTTATCGAGAGAACCGCGTGACGTATGTCTTTTCCGAAGTCCTGCGTGAATTCCTGGGACTGTATGTTGCCCCCATCCCCGTCGAAGAGATTACTCAGGCTTCCCCATCCTACGGAGGCGGCGGAAACGATCCACCCGACAACCAGGACTAAAGTCAATGTATAAAGCGCGGCTCTCCACTTCGGATTGGAGACCAGAACCGAAATGCCGGCGAGTACAAGCAAAACCGGCCACAGCCTGAAAACGAAATGCCAATCGAGACGGAGTATGTCAAAATTGGAGAGGAAGAGTGCTATGCCGAGAAGGACTATAAGCACCCCTGCAAATAGCCGGCTAACTCTCATGTGTTTCTCCTTTTTCGTCCCTGCGTACCGAATTCAGGATCATTGCCGCACCAATGGCAACAAG
>JAJYGB010000155.1 GCA_021785235.1 Bacteroidota bacterium | reverse complement strand
CCGCCGGGAGAACGAATCGACTGAGGTGTAACTTTTCGAATTGATCCTCAGTCCAGTAGAGCGCCTTAATGAAAAAGACCGCGGCGAGCCCGCACAGAACCCCGAGGGCTATGTAGTAAGGCAACGCCCCCGGTAGGTTGAAATCCATCGACCCGATAGGGAACATCGCGCCTGACTGCATCAGCTGAAATCTGACCGCGGTTGCCAGGCTGCTTGCTATGACGAGGGGTATGAACGACCTTGTCCTGAACTCGAAGAGGAGGATTTCAATCGCCATTATTACACCCGAGAGTGGAGTGCCGAACGTCGCGGAGAGGCCCGCCGCGGAGCCGCAGGCTAAAAGTATGCGCCTCTCCGATTCCGTTGTGTTTAGGAGTTGGCCGACAAAGGAGCCGACAGCTCCTCCGGTCTGAATGATAGGTCCCTCCGCGCCAAATGGACCGCCCGTTCCAATTACGATGGCCGCTGAAAGCGGTTTCCATATTGCGACTTTTCCCGAAATCCGACTCTTCTTGGATACTATGGCCTCGAGTGCCTCCGGCAGGCCGTGTCCCTGGATTTCTGACGTGCCGTACTTCGACATCAACCCCACCAGTATTCCCCCCACAACAGGCATGAGGATCGCCAGAATGCCGATTTGGGTGTTCACCTCACTTACAAAAATAAGAGAGAATCTATGATAGAACACGAGGTTGGTAACGACAGCTATGAGGTGATACAAGAAGAACATTATCAGCCCGGTGCCGATTCCTATCGCGGCAGCCAGAACTGATATATAAAGAAGCCTTGAACCGTTGTCTTCGGTCGGGTCTGGGATGAGATTCACGAGTTTAAGTTCTTCATTTCTTAACCGATCAATGTCATATTTGGAAATTGGTTGACTAGATTCAATAAATATCGTGGCAAAAGCGGTGTGGCAGGGAATGGGGCGGGATCGTAATCCCCTGAATTCTGCGAGTCCAAACCATTAGTCACGTCGAATATTTCAACAGTGAAATGACTCCTGAAGTTCATCCGACAATGGCGCCTACCCCATTTCCTCCAAGGTTTGTTTTAAAGGGCACATTTCAGTTATATTTTTAAGCAGTCACAGTGAGAATTGGCGAAATAGCTTCCAAAATAGAGAAGCTCTTAAGAACCGAATGATATTGACTATCTGACCGGAGTGCGTCCGTGTACAGCGGGCCTCCCTAATCTTCGAGGAGATAAAATGGCTGAATCTAAAAAGTATGATCTCGTAGTTCTTGGCGGCGGACCCGGTGGCTATGTTGCCGCAATCAGAGCGGCTCAGCTCGGGATGAAAGTCGGCTGTGTCGAACGCGACAAGCTCGGCGGCATCTGCCTCAACTGGGGATGTATTCCATCGAAAGCGCTTCTGAAAAGTGCGGAAGTCATGTGGAACTTCAAGGAATCGAAAGAGTATGGAATAAGCTATGACAATCTGAAGGTTGATTTCAAGAAGGTAATCAAGAGAAGCCGCGACGCCGCCAACAGACTCTCCAACGGAGTCGAGTATCTGTTCAAGAAGAACAAGATTGAGAAGATTAGCGGATCGGGGAAGTTTATCAGCCCGAACAAATTGTCTGTCGTCGACAACTCGGGAAAAGAGGTCGCGCAAGTCGAGGCAAAGAACATAATCGTTTCTACCGGTGCGCGACCACGCGAGCTCCCGGGCATCAAGATCGACAGAAAAAAGGTAATTACAAGCACTGAGGCGATGATTCTTGAGGAGATCCCGAAGGAAATGATCATCATCGGTGCCGGCGCTATCGGGGCGGAATTCGCCTATTTCTATAACGCCTTCGGCACCAAGGTTACTCTCATCGAGATGATGCCGACAATTCTCCCCGTAGAGGACGCTGAGGTGACCGCTCAACTCGAAAGGGAATTTAAGAAACAGGGAATTGAAGTACTGACGGAGACAAAAGTTGAATCTGCAGTCACAGCCGGAAACGGCGTGTCGGTCAAGATTACAAACAAGAAGGGCGCTCAGGAACTCAAAGGTGATGTGGCGCTTGTGGCGATCGGCATCCAGGGAAACTCGGATGGACTGGAGCTCGAAAAGATTGGTGTCCAGGTCGAGAAATCATGGATCAAGGTGGACAAGGCGAACTATAAGACAAACGTGAGCGGCGTTTACGCCATCGGTGACGTAATTGGGGCGCCCTGGCTCGCTCACGTCGCCTCCGCCGAAGGGATCAGGTGCGTAGAGGGTATCGCCGGTGTCGAAACCGAGGTGCTCGACTACAACAGCATTCCGGGCTGCACTTACTGCCAGCCGCAGGTTGCAAGCATAGGGTTCACCGAAGCCAAGGCAAAAGAGCTTGGTTATGAAACTAAGATCGGTCGCTTTCCGTTCACAGCTAATGGAAAGGCGATTGCCACAAATGAGGCCGTCGGTTTTGTAAAGCTGATTTTCGACGCAAAATACGGCGAATTGCTTGGAGCTCACATAATCGGACACGGAGCCACGGAGCTTATCGCAGAACTGGGCGTCGCCAAGAAATTGGAAACGACCCCTTACGAGATAATGCGGACCGTCCACGCTCATCCGACCCTCAGCGAGTCCGTTATGGAAGCCGCGGAGGACGCGCTCGGACACGCAATCGACATTTGATGAAAGTTGAACAAATCTTTACTCATTGACATAGGCACCACCGAATACTCGTACGCATGGGACATCCAGAAGACTCTCCACAAAGAGAGGGTTGAAGGTGGAATACCAGATACCGTGATATTCACGGAACATAATCACACGTACACGATCGGTAAATCCGGAGGCGACGATCATCTCCTTGATTCCAACGAGGAACTCCGCCGGAAGAACGTGGCCTTGTTCAAAATTGATCGGGGCGGCGATATTACTTACCACGGCCCCGGCCAGATTGTCTGTTATCCGATCATCGATCTGAACAACCATTATCTGGATGTGCACCGGTATCTGCGCGACCTGGAAGAAGTCTTGATCAGGACGCTTAAGCATTATTCGATCGAAGCACAGCGCGAACCTGACTACACTGGTGTATGGGTTGGAGGAGAGAAGATATGCGCGATCGGAGTGAAGATCAGCCACTGGGTGACGATGCACGGTTTCGCGTTCAACGTCAACACCGATCTTTCATATTTCGGAAGAATAATCCCGTGTGGAATCTTCCACAAGGGAGTCACCTCGCTGTCACAGGTACTCGGAAAGCCGGTCGAAATGTCGGAAGTGAAGAATGTGATAACGAGGGAGTTTGCCGGTGTATTTCAAACAGAAATCGAGACCGCAAGCTTCGAACAATTCAATGAACAATATCACTTAGAGATGGAGAAAGAACATGCCTCCACTTAAGTCCGAAGGACCCCGGCGCCATTCGAACGGGAAAGATACACTTACCGTTGAGTCGGTCCGCGGGGCCTTGACACACGAGCAACTTGTTGATGCATATAGATTAATGCTCCTCGCCAGGCGGCTTGACGAAAAAGAACTTGCTCTGTTAAAGCAGGGCAAAGCGTTTTTTCATATTGGCGGCTCCGGCCACGAGGCCATTCAGATTGCCTGCGCGATGAACCTGAAGTCAGGATATGACTGGGCTTACCCGTATTACAGGGGCCTCGCTTTCGCCATCGGTCTCGGATTCACAGCCGAAGAGATCATGCTGGCGCAGCTCCACCGCGCCGAGGACGTCATGACCGGCGGAAGGCAAATGCCCGGCCACTACGGCAAGCCGGCTTTGAACGTCCCCACCCAATCGAGCCCGACAGGAACACAGTATCTACAGGCCGTCGGCACTGCAATCGGATGCCTGCGCGATGGCAAGGATCAGGTTGTGTACGTTTCCTCAGGCGAGGGCGCCACGAGCGAAGGCGAATTTTCCGAAGCGCTCAATTGGGCCTCGAGAGAGAAACTCCCTGTAGTCTTTTGTATAGAAGATAATCATTACGCTATAAGTGTGCCGGAGTGGCAGCAAACGGCGGGCGGGTCAGTTTATGAGATTGTACAGGGTTACAAAAACCTCGCGCGGTACAAAGTGGATGGCACGGACTTCGTGGAAAGTTATGCGGTCGCAAGTGAAGCGGTCGGGCGCGCCCGGCGCGGCGAAGGACCCAGCGTGATTGTCGCCGACGTCGTCCGGCTCCTGTCGCACTCCTCTTCCGACGACGACAGGAAATACAGGCCCAAAGATGAAATTGAGAAGGACCACGCAAGGGACCCGCTTCTGGTGATGGAGACCATACTCCTTGGCGACAAGATACTGACGAAAGCGGAGATCGAATCGACGCAGAAAGAGATTAAGAAGAAGGTCGACGACGCGGCCGACTGGGCGGAGACTAGGCCGCTCCCTGAAATCTCCAGTGTAACGGAACACGTGTACGCGCCGCTTGAGACTTATTCCGGGTTTGAATTTGAAAAGACGGTCCCGTCTGGCAAGCCCGTTGTGATGGTCGACGCGATCAACCACGCGTTGCATGAAGAGATGCTTCGGAATTCGAAGATGCTTATTTGGGGTGAAGACGTCGAGGACGGGAAGGGTGGAGTCTTCACGGCGACAAAGGGTTTGTCCACCAAATTTGGCCGCGAGAGGGTGTTCAATTCACAGCTGGCCGAAGCGAGCATAATTGGCGCGGCATTTGGAGCGTCGGTCCGCGGGTTCAAGCCGGTCGTCGAAATCCAGTTTGCAGATTACATATTCCCCGCGACGATGCAGCTCCGCGATGAAGTAGCGATGATGAGATATCGCTCTAACAACAAATGGTCGAGCGCGATGGTGATAAGAGTCCCCGTGGGCGGATACATCCACGGCGGCCACTATCACAGCCAGAGTATCGAGAGTTTGTTCGCGCACTGTCCCGGTTTGTACATAGCTTACCCGTCAAATGCTGCTGACGCGAAGGGCCTTCTAAAAACTGCCATTCGTATGGACGATCCGATCATGTTCCTCGAGCACAAGGGGCTCTACAGACAGAGTTATGCTATGAGCCCCGAACCAGATGCGGACTACCTCGTTCCGTTCGGCAAGGCTGCGGTTCGGCGTGAAGGGAAGGACATATCCGTTATCACTTACGGGGCGATGGTCTATTTCGCTTTGAATGCCGCGAAGAAAATGGCCGAACGAGGAGTTGAAGTCGAGGTTGTCGACCTCCGCACGATAGTCCCGCTCGACAAGGAAGCGGTTTTAAAGAGCGTCAAAAAGACAAACAGGGTGCTGGTTCTCAGTGAAGACACTCGCACGAGCGGGTTTGCCGCCGAATTGTCGAGCATAATCGCCGAAGAGGCTTTTGAATTTCTTGACGCACCCATACGCAGAGTCACCGCGAAAGACTTACCTGTCCCGTACAGTCCGCCGCTTGAGCAGGCAGTGCTTCCAAATGAAGCGCAGGTACTGAAAGTCCTCGAAGAACTTGCTGCCTACTAAAACGAAGGAGTGACCATGCAAGTCGAAGTGCTGATGCCGAAGATGGGCGAGAGTATTACGGAGGGGAAAATCGTTAAGTGGCATAAGAAGCCCGGCGATAAAATCGAGCGTGACGAAATCCTCCTGGAGATAAGTACGGACAAAGTTGATACCGAGATCCCTTCCTCGGCAACAGGAATCCTGTCTAAAGTCATCGTCCAGGAACAGGACACCGTCGCTGTTGGATCCGTTATCGCATATATAGACACGGAAGCTTCTGCGGGTACTTACACCGCCTCGGCTCAATCACCCACGCAAGTCGCGAAACGGGAAAAGGAAATGCTGACTGAAGAGTCGGATGCGATCCCGGCTTCGGCGGCCCACGCTCCGCGAGAGATTTCACACGGGAATAACGGCACCAGGTTCTATTCTCCGCTCGTCAAAAGCATGGCGAAAGCCGAAGGTATTTCAGCGGATGAACTTACGTCTTTGGAGGGCAGCGGAGCCGGCGGAAGAATCACTAAGG
>JAJYGB010000623.1 GCA_021785235.1 Bacteroidota bacterium | reverse complement strand
GAGCAGGCTCAGGTTCACGATCCTGATGTCGGTGCGCACGCCCATTACTTCCTGAAGATACCAGAGGGGGAACGTGTCGTTGTCGCCGTTGGTGAAGAGGATCGCGTTCTTCTTGCATGACTGAAGAATGTTGTACGAATAATCGAACGGCACGTAATTGCCGTTCCTGTCGTGGCTGAAGCGGTTCTCGGCAAACATGTTGAACGGCAGGACAAGGAAGAACACGAGAGACAGTCCGGCGAGTGTGTAGAGTCTGGTCCTGTTGTCCTTCAGACGGTCGGCCGCCATCTCCAGCAGACCCGAGACGCCGATTCCAACCCATAGTGCCAGCACGAAGAATGCGCCCACGAAGAAATAGTCGCGTTCGCGCGGCTGCGGTTCGGCCATGTTGAAATAAATGGCGAGAGCCGGTCCCATGACGACGAAAAGGGAGAGAAAAGCGAGGCCGAATTTCCAGTCCTTTTTGAAATGATACCATAATCCAAAGAGCGCGATGAGAAGCGGGATACCGAAATATTTTGCAGGGTAACCCCTGGTGCCGTCGAACCATCCTTCGGGCGCCCTTGTGAACGCGATTGGGGCATCCTGGACGTCTCCCGCTCGGCCTATAAAATTCCAGCCGAGATAACGAAGGAACATGTGATTGACCTGGTACTTCGCGAAGAAATCCCAGTCGGACGAATATTTCTGGTAATTTTGGACATGCGCGGGATCATTTGTGTCCCACCGCCTCTTGAAAATGGACGGCTGCTGTCCGTATTGCTCGCGGTTAAGATAGCCGACAAGTCTCGTCAGTGTTTTTGGGTCATTCTCGTTTATAGGCGGGCTCGCGTTCGCGCGAACCAGAATAAGAGTGTATGTCGAGTAGCCGAGCACCACGAGAAGTGCCGCCAGCAGCGATACGTTCAGGATCTTCCTGCTTTGTTTCTCGGCACGGTATATCCCGTATATTGCCGCGGCGATGAGCGCGAGCGGGAGCAGCTTCAGAGCGAAGCTCTCGGTGATGTGTATCGGACCCAATTGCACGTCACCGTCGAGGATCCCCGGAAGCCATTCAACAATTACAGGATAAATGACACCGAACGACAGGACCGTTATGGCGCCGAAGTAGAAGAATTTCTTCCACTCAAACTCGTTGTATCTGAAGTAGACAAACATCGCGACCGTGAAATAAGCGAGGAGGCTAAGCTGGTGTATCCCGATAGAAAGTCCCATCATGTAGGCTACCAGGAGAAGGTATCTCTCGTTCCCCGGCTCGTCTGCCTTCTCGTACCAAACCAGTCCGAGCCACACTACACAGGATACGAAGAACATGCTTAGAGCGTAGACTTCCGACTCAACCGCATTGAACCAGAAAGTATCTGTGACTGAAAACAGGAGTGCCCCGATTGCCGAGGCACCGAAGACCGTCAGGGCCTGTGTGAAGTCGGTGGGATATTCCTTCCACCTTGAAATCACTCTTACGCCGATCAGGTACATGAACATGATGGTGAGAGCGCTCGCAAGAGACGACATCAAATTTATCCGGAACCCCGGGTCGCTCACGAACGGGGTCATCATTGCCACCCTTCCCAGAAGCGAAAACAGAGGAGCACCGGGGGGGTGGGGTACCTCCATCGAGAAAGCCGTCGCGGCAAATTCTCCGCAATCCCAGAATGCAACCGAAGATTGTGTAGTTGCTACGTACATAATGAGAGTTATCGCAAAAATCGCCGCAGCGATGTAGCTGTTTACTTTCCTGAAGTTCATGGTTAGCCCGCCTGACTTGTTGGAATATTATACCGCACAATTTATCCCCATAGGCATGAAAAAACAAGGTTAGCGAGTAGTGGGTTACTTTCATTAGAAACAGATCGGCCTGCATGGTATGCGCTTGAATCCAGTGCCCAATGCATGCACGCGGAATACAAGGAAAAAAGCACGGATTCTCGCGTATCATTCATTAATACTGATCCGATCCGTGGTGATCTTGTTTTGCTCTGTGTCATCTCCCGCACATTAATATCAAAATGGGATACGCGGGATGCCGAAAGGCGGCACGTGTTCTCCTTTTCAATTTCAAAATACCCCACTACCGGATAGCGGTTCGATATGAAGTGTTGCCAAATCTCCGAAAGTGATTACGTCCCCACCCCTGAGTAAGTGCGATTTGTCACGTTGACATTTCGCGCTCATTCCATACTTTGACAAAGTCAGAACGGCCGGTCGTGCGCCGTGCCGGGTTCAAGGGAGCTGTTAAACACATTTTAATTTTCCTAAAGGGAGGCAAAATGAAGTCCAGTTATTCTGCTCTTTTCATGATCGTGGCTTTTAGTCTGTTACTTGGGAGCTGCAAGAAGAGCAATCCGGTCGACTCTGGTGGGCCGGTTTATCCGGTTACCGCTACAGTGCTTAATCCAGCGGGTAGTCCGCAGGGTGGGGCCATACTCAAATTGCAGGGGAAAGCTGACGATGATCCGACGTATGCAGCGCTGACCGACAGCACCGGGACCGCGACGATCAAAGCGCCTGCCGGTCAGCAGACTCTTGTCGCGAAGATGGGCTCGATCTTCCAAACGTCGTTTTCGGTGAACGTCCAGGCCAGTGAGGCGGGCACAAACGCGGGCAACGTGAAGCTGGCTCAGAACACCGCGCTAAAAGTCCTGGTCGTGCAGGCAAGTGCGGAACAACTCGAGGATGTACTGCGAGACCCGATAATTGGATTTACAACATTCGACTCGATATCTGTTTACGATTTGAACGACAGCATCGCGGCGGATTCAAATAAAGCATTGACATTCCTGAAGGGATACACGCTTGTTTTTTCGGACTGCGATGGAGGGAGTGAGTCAAGTTACCGCGCGCTCTCTAGGGTTTACGGCCGATATATCAACGCGGGAGGCAAAGTATACGGAGGGCATTACAACTATTACCATCTTCAGAGAATCTTCTCACCTTATTTCACCGAGTATGACAATCAGGCACCTGCTGTCGACTCTGTCTTCGTCATTGACGCCAAGTTGAGCGGCTATCTAGGATTCTCGGTAGCGATGTGGCAGTCTTCGGATTCCAGAGGTCTGTCCGGCTACGAAAAATTCTCGGATATCCCCCCGTCTTCAAAAGTTTATGCCGTCATCAGGGGGACCACTCCGACCGTGGGGGTGATCATCGAGAACTACCTGGGCAGCGGAAAATACCTGTGGACCGATTATCACAACCAGGATGTAATCTCTGCGGATCCAAGGGATGCCCGGTTGGTGAAGATTGTCCAGTATTTTCTCTATTCGCTGTAACTGTTGAGTTCCTGAAACTTCGAAAGCCGGTCAGCATTGTCCGCGGGCCGGCTTTCCTGTTTTCCACGAATCTGAGACGCTGCGGAATCTGATCCGGCGTTGTTCCAATCGTTCACAAGTCGTAAATTGATTCAACGAGCTCCGGATTTGATTGAATATCTCTTTCCGGAAAAATAAATTGTTTGTGAATCACGCCCCCGTAGCTCAGTTGGATAGAGCAAGAGTTTCCTAAACTCTGTGTCGCGTGTTCGAGTCACGCCGGGGGCACATTTGTTAAGTTCTCAATTTTGAATTCAAACTGTTGAATGCTGGCGGCCCCACGCCGACTGTTGTTCCATACCGGAGATAATCTGATGAGACTGAGCACCTATTTCCTTCCGACGCTGAAGGAGAATCCTGCCGACGCAACTATGGCAAGCCACCGCCTCATGGTGAGGGCGGGACTCATCCGGCCGCTCGCGGCGGGGATCTACTCCTGGCTCCCGATGGGGTGGCGCGTCATGAAGAAAGTTATGCAAATAATTCGTGAGGAAATGGACGCAATAGGCGGACAGGAATTCCAGCTCCCGGCGCTGAATCCGGTGGAAATTTGGGAGGAAACTGGACGGGTCGAGGCCTTCGGCGACACTCTGTTTCATGTGAAGAACCGCCCTCTCGTGCTTGCGCCGACGCACGAAGAAGTCTTCACGACCATTGCCCGTGACAATATAAAGTCGTACCGTGACCTTCCCCAGATCTGGTATCAGATCCAGACGAAATTCCGGAACGAGCCGCGTCCCCGATCGGGCGTCATCCGCGGCAGGCAGTTCTTCATGAAGGACTCTTACACGTTCGATAGAAGCTTCGAAGAGCTGGATAAGAGCTATGGACTTCACAGGGAAGCCTACAAGAAGATTTACTCCAGGAGCGGCCTGAAGTTTTTCATCGTCGGCGCGTCGAGCGGCGCGATGGGAGGCACCGGCTCGCAGGAATTTATGGTCGAGTCGCCGGACGGCGAGGATACGTGTGCCCTCTGTGATAACTGCGGATATGCGGCGAATCTTGAAGTCGCCTCCAGCAGCCTCAAATCGATAGGCAGACTCGACGGTTCCAATCCTGTTGAGGAGATACATACTCCCAATATCAAGACGATCGACCAGCTTGCGGAATTCCTGAAGATCTCCACGGAGCGCCTTGCGAAATCGCTTGTCTACAAGGCCGACAATTCCGCGGTCCTTGTCCTCATGTCAGGAAACGATCAGCTTAATGAAGCGAAGCTCACAACCGCGCTCGGCCGGAACGCGGTCGCGATGCAGGCGGAGGAGTTGGCGAAATTTACAGGTGCTAACGCGGGTTCGATCGGCCCGATAGGCTTGAAAAATTTCAGGATCATAGCCGATAAGCGGCTCGAAAATGCGAACGAACTCATAAGCGGCGCGAACAAAGACGATTTTCACATTGCCCACATCGATTTCAATCGCGACGTCAAGATCGACGGTTACTACGATCTCCGCACGATTGAACCGGGCGAGTCATGCACTAACTGCGGACGCAGCCTTAGAGTCGTACACGCCATCGAGATAGGGCACATCTTCAAGCTCGGCACGAAGTATTCCGTTTCACTCCACGCGAACTTCCTCGACGAGTCCGGCACCGAAAAATCGGTTGTGATGGGGAGTTACGGAATAGGAGTCGAGCGCATAATCGCTTGCCACATCGAGCAGAACCACGATGATAACGGTATCAAGTGGGACAAGTCGATTGCCCCGTTCGACGTTCATCTGGCTTCCGTGAACATGGATAACAAGGATGTAGTGGCGGCGGCGGAGAAGCTTTTTGCGGAACTCACTGAAGCGGGGATTGATGTCCTCTATGACGACCGCCAGGGGGTAAGCCCGGGCTTCAAATTCAAGGACGCCGACCTCCTCGGCATGCCGGTACAGGTGATTGTCGGCGAGAGAAACCTCAAGCAGGGAAATATAGAGTTGAAGGTGAGGGATACCGGCGAACGGAAAATTGTTCCGGGCAGCCAGGTGATTGCCGAGATAAAGACTCTCTTGAAGAAATGATATAGACTCGCTGCGGCGGGCCTTGGTGAGCCAACCCGCAGCGTCGTCAGGTGTGTTCGTTTTGAGAATGTATGGCGGGATGATGCGATGAAGTACAAATTGTTCGTCGGCGGAAGTTGGATCGAGACTAGAGATCTTGCCGCGGTGATGAATCCGTTCGACGGCACCGTTGTCGGGGAAGTCTGCCAGGCGGGGGAGGGCGAGGTGGAGCGTGCCATCGACGCCGCGGTGAAGGCATTTGAACTAACGAGAAAACTCCCCTCCTACAAACGCGCGGCGATACTTGAGAGCACCGCGTCTCAACTCAGTGCCCGCAGAGAAGAGATCGCAAGAATAATAACGCTGGAATCCGGCAAGCCGATTCAGTATTCCCGTGCGGAAGTGGACAGGGCGGGACTTACTTTTTCTATCGCTGCCGAGGAAGCCAGGCGAATTCCCGGCGAGGTCGTATCTCTCGACCTTGCGGCCGGTTCGGAGAGGCGCTGGGGAGTAGTAAGGCGATTTCCCGTGGGGCCCGTCGCGAGTATCACGCCTTTCAATTTTCCGCTTAACCTTGTGGCGCACAAAATCGGGCCCGCACTTGCGGCCGGTAAC
>JAJYGB010000256.1 GCA_021785235.1 Bacteroidota bacterium | reverse complement strand
GGGAAAGTAAAGCCCGTACATGCCGAAGAGCACCCATAGAAGCCAGGCATGTTCGGGACCTGAAATGAAGGCGAAACCCAAATATACGAGGCCGTAGAAAACATATCCCGCCACCAGAAGCTGTTTCCGCCCGATCATGTCGGAAAGCTTTCCGGCGGGGTACGAGACCACTCCGTACACGATGTTATATACGAGGTAAAGGAGAATCGCCGTGGCGGGAGTGAAGCCGATATCGTTAGAACGGAGGAGAAGAAATGTGTTAGACGAGTTGCCGAGCGTGAAGATAAACGCGACGATCAAAAAGAGCTGGAGTTTCCGGGGGAGAATTCCCCATTTAAGGGACGGCGGTTTCCGGGGAGCAACTTCCTTTTTCTTCTCGCGCACCATAAAAAGGAGAATAATTCCGATGAGCGCCGGGACCAGCGACCAGAGGAAAACTCCGGAGTAGTCGCCGGCAAAATGGGTCAGAAAGAAATACGCGAGGGCGACGCCTATTGCCGCGCCGGCAGTGTCCATCGCGCGGTGGAGTCCGAAGGCCATCCCCTTTTTCGACGGGTCGGCGCTGTCGGCAATAAGTGCATCTCTGGGAGCGGTGCGGATCCCCTTTCCGAGCCTGTCGACGACACGTCCTGCCAAGACGAAGCCCCAGCTGTTCGCGATATAAAGAAGGGCCTTGCCGACGGCGGAAGATGAATAACCGGCGATGGCGAGGAGTTTTCTGTTCCGGAATTTGTCGGAGATGTAGCCGGAGAAAACCTTGAGGAGGCTGGCGATGCTTTCCGCGACACCCTCGATAAGGCCGAGCACGGCGGGACTCGCGCCGAGCGTCGCCGTGAGAAAGAAGGGAATAAGCGGATAAACCATCTCGCTCGCGATGTCGGTGAAGAACGATGTCAGGCCGAGTATGATGACATTAAACATTGGGGTTCACTTTCGGTGCTTCGACATTATAATGAACCGCTCCGTCAACCTCAAACTTCCAGAATGGGAATACGAAGGCTGCGTGGATAACCACCGAAGGATCGATCGTCAACGGAGGGTCCGCCCTTGCACCCGGGTCAGGTTGCCGATGGCATGGATTATATCCACTTCGCCTCCACTGTTCTCTCGTTCCTGACGTTACCTGTGTTGAGCGTCGTCTTCGGCTCAAGGAGAAGCACGTGCGCTTCCTCCTCCGCGACCGGCATATGTTCAACTCCTTTCGGCACTATGAAGAACTCGCCCTCTTCCAACCGCACGTCGCGCTCCCGAAGTCTGATCACAAGCCGTCCCTTCACGACGAGGAACAGCTCGTCTTCCTTCTCATGCGAATGCCAGATGAACTCTCCTTTGAGCTTCACCAGCTTAACATAAGAGTCGTTTAGTTCACCTACTATTTTGGGACTCCAGTAATCGCGGAATAGCCCAAACTTCCGCGAGATGTTGACTTTATCCATTTGTCTCCCGATAACCTGTCGTTTTTGAAGCGTTTTCAATGATACCAGCCATTCTCCAAAAAACCAACGCCTCGATTCTTGTTTCCTGGGCGAAACTGCGATAATATATGATAGTCGAGCCCTGCTGGCTGCAGAACGAACGCACGCGGCTGAAATTCCCACAGTTTAAACAGAGAGATGTGATGCAAATAGAGTCCTTGGCCGTTAACGGACGCCTCCGGGAAAAATACGATGTCCTACGCGATCTCGAAAATCCGGTGCGAGACATGATCTCAAAACATGAGTCCAAGCGTGAGCTGTGGTTCCCCTCCGATTTTCTCCCCGCCGACCAGGGAGCACAAAATGAAAAAGAGCTCGCCGAACTCCGGAAACGGGCGGAGGGAATTGCTGATAACGCCAGGGTGGCGCTTGCGCTTAACATCCTCACCGAAGAAGGGCTTCCGCACTTCCACAGACTCATAGCTGCCAATCTCGGGGACGGTCCGCACTGGAAGGAATGGAACGGGCTCTGGACCGCGGAAGAAGACCGCCACGGGAATGTTCTCCGCGACTACATCCGCGACTCGCGGCTTCTCAACTTCTCGGTACTGGACAAAATGCAGTTTGAATACATCCGAGCGGGGTTCCACCCCACCTGGAACGGCGATCCCTACAAGGTTTTCGTCTACACGAGCGCGCAGGAAAAGGCAACCGCGGTGTCCCATCTCAACACCGGTAAACTGGTCTCGGAGCAGGAACCGCTTCTCTACGCGATCACACAGAAGATTGCCCAGGACGAGTCACGCCATTATGCTTTTTACCTGAACGTATTCAGGGAAATACTCGCCCGCGATCCGAACGCCGCTCTCGAGTCAGCGGCGGGGGTTATGCCGAGCATCGACATGCCGGGGATATCCGTAGTGAACTTCAACGAGTACGCCGACGTCGTGCGGCGCTCCGGAATATACGGGCCGAGAGACTACCAAAAGATCGTCGAGCAGTTGATAAGTTCGTGGAACATCGAGTTCATGACTCAACTGAACGAAATCGGAAGGAAAGCCCAGGACAAGATAATGTCCATACCGGCGCGGCTGCAGAAGGTGGCCGACTTCATCGAGTCGCGCATCAACTCCAAGAGCTTCTCGTTCGACGTGATATTCGGACGCGTGCTCGAGATGGCTTAGCGCCGCCGGGCCGGCGGCTTCAGGTTAGTCTGATGCAACAGCAATCCCATAGCATTCGACGGATATGACAGAAGAAGTGAAGAACCAAAACGCGAGCAACCGCCGCGTTCACCTCGCGAATGAGCGAACGTTTCTCGCCTGGATACGCACAAGCATCGGCATAATGGCGTTCGGGTTTGTCGTCGAAAAGTTCGCCCTGTTCATAAAAGAAATTTCCCATATCATAGGGAAGTCGGGCATACCCCAGGCTGGATCTCCGGTTATACACGGCTACTCCTCCGCGTTCGGCATTCTATTGGTCGGGCTCGGGGCGGCTATCGGCCTCCTCGCTTTCTTTAGGTTTCGAAGAGTCGAAAGAGAAATAGAAGAAGACGCCTATCACTCCTCGCCGGCGCTCGTCAGGCTTGTTACATTAATAGTGCTGGCCATCGGTGTCTTCCTCGTTATTTATCTGATCAAGAGTACATGACACCCGCCATAATTCATGGAGTCCGGGGGCCGGGAACATTAGTAACGTGTAGCCGTGGCGCGTCCGCCGGCGCCCGCTTACGAACGCTCTTTTCAGAAAGCGAACCCCGCCCCAATCGAGAAATCTCCGCCGTTGTAGTTCATTCTCCCCGTGACAGGGGCGGAGAAATTCGCCATGAGGTTGTAGCCCGCGTTCGCAACAAACTTGAAGCTGTTCCCGACGTAAAAATCCGCTCCAACTCCAACCCGTCCGCCGAACGCCGTCTCCGTGTGGCTCTCCTGAACGACCGTCAATCCGACGGAGCTGTTAGATTCAAGACCAAGATATGATCCTACGCCGAGCGCGAGGAACGGACGCACTGTCGCTCCCGGTTCGGGGTAGGGGACGGAGTACCGCATGCCGAGCAAAATGGGGACTACCGTACCAGCCTGCTGGCTGACTCCAAGTACGCCCACGTTCGAGCTCGCGCCGGCCGCCAACACACCGGCACTCAACGTCACCGCCATATACTCGCGCAGGTTGTAAGCATAGACAAAATTCCCGACAAACAAGCTGACGTCGGCCGTTGTCCGGACGCCGCTGATGCCGATAGTGTTCGAGACTTTTGATCCGCCCCACATGCCGATACTAAATTCGAGAACCGACCTGTCCTTCAGAACCAGCTCCTGGGCAGACACCGCCGACCCGGCGAAGAATATTAACGAGAAGAGTGTGAACGACCGAAAAAGAATTTTCATCGCAGACCTCCGATTAAGTAGTCCATTTTAGAGGAGACATTCTATATGAAATTGCCCCGCAACGATCGTCGAGGCGTTGTTTAGTCAGTCTGTCTGCGTGATGACATCCCGCATCGCAGGTCAATCGGAAATAGAGTAGTGCAGCTTCTTTACCCTGATTGCTACCCTTTCGGTGTCAATTTAATGTCACCTTTTCTGAAAGGCAACCGTCTGCCCGCGAGTAGACCTATAGCCCCGGGCGCTTCAGCCGTGCCTTCAAGTGCCTGTCGTACGCCGGGTTAGCGGTCGTGCTCATTTGCAGTTCATAGTCTATTATGTTCTCGAGAAAGCGGAACCGCCTTCCCGATTTTATCATCCTGGCATCATTTGAGATCGACACGCTGGTGAAATCTATTTCTATTATGTTGCCCTCGGAATTCACCGGACTGCCCCTGAGGATTTCAACCCGTCCGCTCTTCTGAGCACTCACGAGTTCGAAGAGCCCTTCTCCCTTGTCGATGATGAAACCGGATTCCCAGAATACCGGGTGTCCGTTGTTTTCATCCGAAGACCTGATCCAGGTCCGCTGTTCGTAGTGGATCACCGGATCTTTATCGTTCCTCGTGAAGACCAGTCCTTCATCGTAATCGACCGGCGCTATGGTGGGATATTCGGCGAGCCCAATTCCTTCCCATTTTCCGATGATGAATCCGAGGTCGGCGATGGTTATAGGCATTCCAATCTCCGCTGTTTAGGTTTCGTGTCAGTCAATTTTTCTGTAGACCGTGCCGATATAGTCGACGAAGTCGGGTTCGAGTCCCTGGCTGCGGATGATGGTCTGTATCTGCGCGCGGTGATGTATCGAGTGGTAATTCAGCTGGAGCGCGATGTCCTTCAGCGGAGCGGCCCACTCGCCGCCGTCGAAACCGACAAACCGTTTTTCCTCGAACAACTGCTCCTCGGTCCTGTTCCCGATGTAGGCCGTCCAGAGCCCCAGGCTGTCGTCCCATTTCTTTTCGAGCTCATCGAACGGATAGATCGGATCCCACCAGTCCATCTCCGCCGCTTTTTGGTCGCGGAGGATCCTTGCCATCCACTTGTACTGCGAGTTGGCGAGATGGCTGAAGAACTTCACCGCTTCTTTGGGATCGGGAAGTTCCCGCACCCTAGCAAGAACCATCTTGTTAGCACGGTCGTTGAATCTGAAAGTACCGAGCAAATATTGTTTCATTTCCACATTAATAATCCTCCGGATCATCCGTCGGTATACCAAACAGCTCATAACCTAACGATCCGACGGGCCGATTTCGTTCCGGCCGTTCGGACCGGGAGTGTGAATGATCCTCTTCAACGCAGGACTGTCGGCCGCCCCTTACGACGATTCCCGCGATCCGACGGTGAACTCAATTCTTATACAGGGCCCTCATGTCGCTGACCCTGAAATCGGGAAAGCGGCGGACGTCGACGTTGCCGCTTGATAAACTGATCGCCCAATACACTG
Organism: Bacteroidota bacterium; assembly: GCA_021785235.1. The sequence continues at coordinate 631 of JAJYGB010000256.1, read as the reverse complement.
ACTGTCCGGGCGATAGAGGCACGCCTATTTGTGTATCGTTGACGCCGAGCTTAATGAGGAGGGTTGAGTCAGTGTAGAACTGGCATTCTATGTACCATGGCGAGCTTATGGTTCCCGATCCGGTATTCTTCGCCAGGCCGCGCGCAACCAGCATCCCGGGACTCGCGACCATGTAGGTCGTGTCAACCGTGAAGGTAACATTGCTTATCCCCGCATCGCCGGTCCCAGAATCGGCGGGCTGGTCGCCCATCCCGTCGTGCACGGTCACATCGCACGAAACGATGACGAGCGAAAACACCGCGGACAACGCGAGCATTCCCTTAATCAAACAACCTCCCTTTGACCGGATGAATCTTAGCCTTCGGCAGCTTCTTTATCAAGTCCGCCCCCGTGTTGCAGGGTGCGACGCGTCAAGAAGTCCCCGCCGGATCGTTAACCGACAAAGCTCTCAGTTCTTGTAAATAGCCCTCAGATCCCCGATCCTGAAATTCGGAAACTGCCTGACATCCACCGACGTGGTGGAGAAAGTTATTGTCCAGAATGTCGACTGGCCGGGGGACAGGGGTACGCCGATCTGAACGTCGTTGCCACCGAGCTTGATCGTCATAGTGCTGTCGGTATAGAACTGAGA
>JAJYGB010000556.1 GCA_021785235.1 Bacteroidota bacterium | reverse complement strand
GCGTTTGAGAAAGCTTGTGAAGTATTGAAGAAATGGGAGCCATGTCAAATATCGCTGTCGGTCAGAGCGCGGCTGAGACACGACGCATCTGCAACATGGCTCTTCAGGGGCATTCGGCAATAATCAAAATGCGGAAAAGGCAAAAGTTATGGAAGTAAGATATTCTCCGAACAATTTAAGTTACCGGTCACTTAAGACGGATGATCTAAGAAATGCGTTCCTCATGGAGAATCTTTTCCGTGAGGGAAAAGTTGAAATGGTTTACTTTGACCTTGACCGTGCGATTGTCGGGGGAGCTTCACCGGTCAAAGAATCTCTTCGGCTAATGAGCACCAAAAAAGAAATGGCTGCTGAGTTCTTCGCTCAACGCAGGGAAGTCGGGATATTCAATGTCGGAAATTCCGGGAAGGTGAAGGCGGACGGAAGAGAGTTCTCGCTCGGATACAGGGATGCGGTTTACATTGGATTGGGCACGAAGGAAATCGTCTTATCGAGCGACGACTCGTCAAAGCCAGCGTACTTCTACTTCGTCAGTTACCCTGCGCATGCTTCCTATCCGACGACTTTCATGAAGTTCGGTGAGGTATTCTCCGCAAGGTTGGGGAATGCGGCGGAGGCCAACTCCAGAACGCTGAACAGATACATTCACCCGAAGGGCGTGAAGAGCTCGCAGCTCGTGATGGGGCTTACTGAACTCGACGAGGGAAGCATCTGGAACACGATGCCGTCACATACGCACCAACGCAGGACGGAGGTATATTTCTATTTCAACCTTGACGAGAAATCAGTGGTATTTCATATGATGGGTGACCCTTCGGAGACGCGGCACATCGTGGTACGCGACAGGCAGGCGGTGATATCGCCGAGCTGGTCGATACATTCTGGAGGAGGTACGAAGAACTACTCATTCATCTGGGCGATGGGCGGCGAGAACCAGGAGTTTGAAGACATGGACAACGTGGAGATGTCTTCGTTGAGATGATCACGCGCGTTTCCGGCAAAGCGAACTATCGGAGGTATTTGATATGATCCTTGATAAATTCAGACTTGATAACAGGATCGCGCTGGTGACAGGTTCAAATCAGGGAATCGGCAGGGCTTACGCGGTAGCTCTGGCAGAGTCCGGTGCGGATATCATCGGCGTTTCGTCTTCGAACAATTTCTCGGAAACGGAAAAAGAGGTGATGGCCCGAGGGAGGAAGGTTAAGTCGTACGCAAGCGACTTCTCAAACAGGGAATCGCTTTACTCGTTCATTGACAGCGTCAAATCGGACTTCACGAAGATCGACATCCTGGTGAACAACGCCGGGACGATAATGAGAAAACCGGTGTCCGAGCATCCGGATGAGTACTGGGACAAAGTGATTGACGTGAACCTGACGGCGCAGTTCATACTGACCCGGGAGATCGGAAAGGAAATGGCGGCGAGAGGTTATGGCAAGATTGTCTTCGTAGCGTCGCTTCTATCCTTCCAGGGAGGAATATTCGTTCCCGGATACGCCGCATCGAAGGGCGGCGTGAAGCAGCTGACCATGGCTTTCGCCAACGAGTGGGCATCCAAAGGCGTGACCGTAAACGCGATCGCGCCGGGTTACATTTCCACGGAGAACACGAAGGCGCTGCGTGAAGATCCGGTGAGGTCGCGTAGCATTCTCGAAAGGATTCCAGCAGGACGCTGGGGAGAACCGGAAGACCTTATGGGAACGGTTGTCTTCCTCTGCTCGGACGCGTCAAGCTACATGAACGGCAGCGTCGTCACCGTCGACGGCGGCTGGATGGGAAGATAGTCGCGATGCGCGTAGTGCGCGTGAATATGATATCAGGTCAATTAAACGGGCCGGGCAATCGGCCCTCACAATGTTTCAACATGGAGTGAGATAATGGCAAATTCATATGTGGAAGAGACATTCGGACTCAAAGGCAAAGTCGCGGCAGTAATCGGAGGGTCGGGCGTGCTCGGCGGAAGCGTAGCCGAATCGCTGGCGAGAGCAGGAGCGAGGATCGCGATAATATATAATCATGGTAAGGAAGCCGCTGAGCAGCGCGTGAAAAGCGTCGAGTCCAGCGGAGGCGAGGCTATCGCGGTCCAGGCGGACGGGCGCGTCAAACTCGATCTGGAGAAAGCAAAGGACGCGATAGTCGCGAAGTGGAAGCAGGTGGACATACTCGTGAACGCGCCGGGCGTCAACTCGACCACGCCGGTCCTCGACATTCAGGAAGAAGAATGGGAGAAAATAATCAGCGTAAACCTCAAAGGAATGTTCTTCGCATGCCAGGTGTTCGGGAAGCATATGATCGAAGCAAAGGTAAAGGGAAGCGTCATCAATTTCTCGTCGGTCTCCTCCGAGTTACCGCTCTCCAAGGTGTTCACTTATGCGATCTCAAAAGCGGGTGTCAATAACATGACCCGTTTCCTCGCGCGGGAGTGGGCTCAATTCGGAATACGCGTCAACGCAGTGATGCCGGGATTTTTCCCCGCCGAACAGAATAAAAAGATACTTACCGAGGAGAGGCGCAAGTCGATATTCGGCCATACGCCCATGGCGAGATACGGCGAGGCGGAGGAACTAAATGGAGCATTCATCTGGCTCGCATCTAACAAGGCGTCGTCATTTGTCACCGGCACGATCATCCCGGTCGACGGCGGTTTCACCGCGATGACCATATGATTCTTAAACTCTGAAATGGATTGAGACATTAAATGAAAATAGTAGTAGATCAGAAAATCCCGTTCGTCGAAGAGGCCTTCGGCGAGTTCGGAGAAATCGCGAAGTACGATAGCCGGGCGATTGATAACGCCGCGTTGAAGGACGCCGACGCGCTGCTCGTCCGGTCTGAAACCAAAGTAAATGAAAAACTCCTTGCAGGGAGCAAGCTGAAATTTGTAGGCACCGCGACGATCGGAACGGATCACGTCGACATCGATTACCTTAAGAGTCACGGGATAGCATTCGCGAGCGCGCCGGGGTGCAATTCGAACGCGGTCGTCCAGTATGTCTTCTCGGCGCTCTTCACGCTGGCTGAGAGGAATGGCTTCACTCTGAAGGGGAAGACGATCGGGGTTGTCGGAGTCGGCAATATCGGAAGGAAAATAACAAGGGTTGGGCGTAAACTCGGCATGAACGTGCTGCAGAACGACCCACCTCTCGCGAGAGCGACCGGCGATGCTTGTTTCGTACAGCTTGACAATCTGATGGAAGCCGACTTCATTACCATCCACGTCCCTTATACTAAGACAGGTCCCGACGCGACACATCATCTCTTCGATGCTGTGAGACTTTCCAGGATGAAACATGGCTCAACAATCATAAATACATCCCGCGGCTCTGTCGTCGACAACCAGGCCCTTAAGTCCGCGCTGTCAAACGGAGCGCCAGGAGTAGCGGTTCTTGATGTTTGGGAGAATGAACCGGGAATAGACATCGATCTTCTGGCAAAGTGCGCGATTGGAACACAGCACATCGCAGGTTATTCCATCGACGGAAAGGTCAATGCCACGAGAATGATTTATGAAGCGTTCTGCGGTCATTTCGGATTGAAACAGTCGTGGGACGCGGGAGCCGTGATAGCTCCGCCGAAAGTTCCGTTGCTCAAAGTGGGCCCGCGCTATTCAAGTTCGGAGGAGGTTGTTTCCGAACTTGTACGAAGCTGCTATGATATCACGAAGGACGACGCCTCATTGAGAAAAATTGCGCAACTAGCGCCTGATGAACGTGGCGGGTATTTCAAAGGACTCAGAGGAAACTACGTTTTCAGGTACGAATTCTCGAACATGACCGTAGCTTTGCAAAGCGATGACAAATTCCTTAATGAAGCTCTCGAAGCGTTCAAGTTTAAGGTCACCGACACAAAGGCGTCTTAAGAAATTTCGACAAATGCGGCTTCGAAATAAGGTCGCCAAACGCGGGCGTTTTCGGAATGACTTGATTAAACTGCGGAAAAAACTTATTGGTCAAATAGATGTGTCACGAATGCATTCAAAGACACAACGCGGTTATGCTTTTTGATGAGAGGATGGTTTGAAAAGATGAAAAGGAAACTTATCCGCAGTCTGCAGATCGCCTCAATAGTTGCGGCGGTCGTGGTTCTATCTTCTCTCCTTCCCGATATGGCGTACGCTCAGAGGATGCGCGCGGCGCCTGAGAGGTTTGCGCCTCCACCGATGATGTCTCTGCCTCGGAATCACATGCAAGTGATCATCGGCAACCGTCCGTATTTCTTTCATAACGGCCAATACTACAGACCCTGGAGGGGAAGATATTATTTGTATCGCCCACCGTTCGGAGCAAGGCTCAGGTTCCTCCCTTACGGTCTCTGGAGCTTCTGGGTCGGGCCGACGATGTATTTCTATGGCGGCGGCATTTATTACCAGTACATTCCCGGCGAAAACGCCTACGTTGTAGTTCCCAGACCACAGCAGGCGCCGCCTCCACCGAACAGCGATGAGGATATCCTGTATCTCACTGATGGTAAGACGGTCTCCGGAGTCTTCATGGGCGCCACCGCTGACAGCATTCGCATGCAGGTGAGGGACTCTCTTCAGACTGTTCCGATTACTGAGGTGAAGTCCATCAACTTTGCCCCCTCGTCGTTCAAAGAAAAGAAGTAGCGTCGGAAGATTATCGAAAGGCCCTTGACTCTCTCGGTCCGGGGCCTGATCATTCAGGCGCGGGTGAGCGGACTCTCTGCGGGCTGGTTTCAATTCCTCCGTAATTTCTGCGCGGCTCTCTTTAGTTTGAAGAAGCAGAAGTGCCTTACGGAACAATTGTATTGGCACGACGTATTTCACGGAAAGATTTGCCACGAGGATCAAGCTAAAAAAAGAGGATTTTGATATGCTCTATGTGCTCGCATTTTTCCTTCCGCCAGTCGCAGTGCTTCTTAGCGGAAAGCCTATTCAAGCGTTCGTCAATTTCTTCCTTTGTTTTCTTTTCTGGATTCCTGCCGTGATACATGCGCTACTTGTCGTACGCGATCATCACGATGACCGAAGGGTGCGAAGGATTATCAGGGCGATAAAGACTTCGAACGCGTGATAAGACATCGCAATTAACACGCCGATGAGAAGGCTTGTGCCGCGAGATATCGGCCGGTGGAATTTTATTGAACCCGTGCTCAAAGGGGGCTCGTCTTCGACTTGTAATTTCAGTGGGCACCTTTATTTTCACCGACGGATTTCACTAGAAGATTTGTGTGGAATGTCCGTGGTTAGACCCCAGCTTCGATGAAACAGATTTTGGCTTGACAGATATTTTTTGTTCAGTTATATTGGAAACGATTTAAACGTAATTCGTTTCCTTGTGTTGAGAATTTCGCTGAAATGCAGTCTTTGACTGCTTTTTTTAGCATCATTCGGAAACGCTCAACACGGGAATCGTTTCTCATGGAAAAGGAAATTGATATGACGGAAACTGAGACCAAAACCAATATTCTCACCGCGGCGGAGGAGATGTTCCTACAGCATGGCTTCTCTAAGGTGACGATGGAAGAAATAGCCGCTGCTTTGGGCATCAGCAAGAAGACGCTTTACAAGTTTTTTCCAAACAAGAGGGAACTTCTTCGTGAGTTGCTCACCGCGAGACAGTGCGAATTTATGGACCATGTCGAGGAGATCTGGAAACAGGACGAACTTGATTTTGTCGGTAAATTCAGGAGCACTCTCGACTTTGTGGGGGAACGCTCATCGAGGATGAACAGGCTTCAGGATGTTCAGAAGATCGCTCCCGATATCTGGAGAGAAATCCACGACTTCAAGAAGGGGAAGATATTCGACAAGGTGAGGAGATTGTTCGAGGCCGGGTTCGAAGCGGGCGTCTTCAGGAATGACGTCGACAAGGATATAGTAATATTGGTTTACACAAATGCCGTCGAGTCGATCGTCAATCCCGAGTCTCTGTCGGAGCTTCCTTGCACTGCCGGACAGGC
>JAJYGB010000203.1 GCA_021785235.1 Bacteroidota bacterium | reverse complement strand
CGGAATGAGCCCCTTCACGAAGCAGGGACGGGAAAGCATGGTGTACCGGAGAACGCCGCGCGTGGCCACAAAGGGTGAAACCGCGTCTATGCCCGGCAGCCCGTCAACCAGTGAGACGACTTCCGTGTAAGGCTTCACCTCTTTCTTTTCATCGGGAACAATTCTCGAGACGATCTCGAAGTGATTCCCAGAATACGGGGAGGAAGACATGAGAAGCCTCGGCTTTCCCTCCACCTTTTCGCCCTTAATCGTAATCAGAGGCGATATATCGATGATTTTGTTCTTTATGTCCGTGATGGCCCCTTCCGCCAACCCAAACGTTAGTATCATCACCATCGAGCCCACGGCTACGCCGGCGATGACGAGCCCGGTCTGACGTCGCTTTCCCGTGAGATGGCGAAGAGCGATACTGAGAATGAATCGGGTTCTCTGGAACATCACTCTGCCACTTCGACCCGCATTCCGTCTTTGAGATCCGGTCCGGGCTGCGAGACTACTTCGGTCCCCGGCTGAAGACTGCCTCCGAGGATTTGGGTGAGCCTGCCGTCAGTAGCACCCAGCTTGACTTCCACTTTCCTCACCTTCCCTTTATTGACTTCGAAGACAATGCTCGAATTCGGGAGCTGGACTATGGCGGTACGCGGCAGCAGGTCAACATTTTTGAGTTCGGAAGAGATTATGTTTACGGTCGCCGTCATACCCACATTCAGGTTCTCGGGCGGGTTTTCAAGCTTCACAAACACTTTCGAAGTCTTCGTCGCTTCGTCGGTCTTCGGGACAATCCTGTAGATGTAACCGTCAAACCTCTGATCGCCGTACGCGTCAAACGCGACAACGCACTTCTGTCCATTTCTCACGCGGGAGAAATCTTGCTCATCCACTTCGGCCTCCACGAGTATCGAGGTCGGGGCGATCATCTGAAAGCAGGCACCGTTTGGGAGGAGATAATCGCCGAGCTTGGCGCTCGCCGATATTATCACACCTGAAAACGGGGCTGCCACCAGTGTCTTGGACAACCGCTCCTTCGCGATATCCAGGGCGATTTTGCGCTGCTGGAGGCTCACCTTCGCGAGATCTACGTCCCTCTGCGCGTCATCCAGCGACTTCTGAGTGACACTCCTGGATTCAAACAGCGCCTGCGTGCGCTCGAGGTTCTGACTTTTATTTTGAAGATCTATCTCTGCTGACTCCAGATCTGCCTTCGATTGTTCAACCCTCAGCAAATCGTCGCTGTTATCGGTCTTCAGGAGAACGGCGCCGCGGCTAACATGCATTCCTTCGTGCGCACCCACGTACGTGACGATCCCTCCTCCTTCCGACCGTAAAGTCGCGGTCGAATCCGCGCTCACGTTTCCGGTCGCATATACCACGGTGACCAGGTTCCCCCTTTGCACCGTTGTCACCGTCACTCTCTGATGGACAAAGAGCCCCCGGTAGGCAAGATAGATTACCAGGATTGCGGCGAGAGAGCTGAGGACGATATATTTCTTCTTCATTTCGCTTTGCCTTTCACTCCAATCCCGTCAAAGAACACCGACACCAGGAACTCAACCGCGTCTTTCTTCATCTTCTCGTCGTGCTCAAAGAAAAGGTTGTTCATGTGATACGCATAGACCATGTGATTGAATACCTGACCTGCCCGCAGGGCATCAACCTTCTTGATCTGTTTCAGTCTTATGCCCCGCTCCAGTTCCCGGGCAAGGATCTCGTTAAGCTGCTCGTGTATCATTGCGTGCGAGCTTCCTTTCCACCCCGCCATGTTCACGCGCCCCATTTCCCTCATCAACAGTCTGAAGAAGTCCGCGTGATCGGAAAAGTGGGTGATCAATCTTTCGATGAAGAGCGCGAACTTCTCACGAACCGGAAGGTCCTCCCGCATCGCCTTTTCGGCAATCTCGTTTATCTCACTGAACACGTCTTCGACGACGCTCAGGTAAAGCTCTTCCTTTGTCCGGAAAAACTTGTAAAGGGTCGCCTTGGCGAACTCGGATCTCTCCGCGACATTATCTATCGTCGTTCCGTCGTAACCGTGTTCCGAAAACACCTCCCTGGCGGCCTCGACGATCGCCTTTCGTCGGAATTCGGTCTCCCGTTCTTTTCTTGAAACCATATTACCAACCGTTCTAATGATTGAACTGACCAGTTCAAATGTAGGTACGATCGGTCATTTTTGCAATTCCTCACCCGGTATCGGATCGCGGAAAAGACGCGCAAAACCGCGGGTGTAAAGGAGGGCTAGGGGAACCTGGGATGGAAGAGTCAGCGCACGGCAGGAGCCCGGCCAGAAACCGGGCTCCCCCCGCCTAATCAATCGGTGTCATACTCGATCAGCGAAAACACATCTTTGGCTGGAATCGCCTTCCGGCCGTTGAGCGGGGTCAGCTCGATCAAGAAGCAGATGCCTTCAACTTTCCCCTGGAGTTTCTCAATGAGCTTACACGCGGCAGCTACGGTCCCGCCGGTGGCCAATAGGTCGTCGTGTACGAGCACGCGCTCTCCCGGATTTATCGCGTCCTTGTGTATCTCCATGGAATCGGTTCCGTATTCGAGCTGATATTCCTGTTTTATTACTTCCGCAGGGAGCTTGCCCGGTTTACGAATCGGGACAAAACCGGCTCCGAGCTTGTAAGCAAGCACACTGCCGAAAATAAAACCGCGGGATTCGACCGACACCACCTTGTCGATACTCTTGTCCTTGTAATGTTCATAGAGCTTATCCACCGCATAGTTGAAGGCATCCTTATCTTTCAACAGCGTAGTAATGTCGCGAAACATGATCCCCTTTTTCGGGAAATCGGGAACCGTCCTGATGCTGCTTTTGATGTCCACTATTGCCACTCCAGTTTTTCCTTGTTCAAAAATGATTTGACCCCCTTCTGAAAATCTTCAGTCGAGCGGGCTGTAACGTTCATTGCCGAGCTATATCTTAAAGCCTCATCAAGGGGCATCTCTTTGATATCTGAAAGTATCTGCTTGGTGAGAGCGACTGCCACCGGGCTCGTTCCAGATATGAAATCTTTGAGGAACTGACGGCTGTAAGCCTCAATTTCACTATCTGGCACGATCTGGGAGAAGAGCCCCATCCGAAGGGCGGATGAAGCTTCAATTATTTTCCCTGTCAGAACCAATTCCCTCACATCGGATTCCCTGAGTTTCCTGGCCGCGAAATTCAGAACGACCGCGGGGACAAAACCGATCTTAACTTCCGTGAAACCGAACCTGGCTTTGTCCGATGCGATAACGATATCGCACGCCAGCGTGAGGCCGAACGCGCCCGCGAGCGCGGGGCCTCTGACAACTGCACATGTCAGTTTCCTGCTCCTGTACACTTCGAGGAGGAAGTCTTTAAGCGCACATGAATCCTCAAAATTCGCCGAGGAGGAATTTTGGGAGAGCTTGTGAAGATACTCCAAATCCGCGCCGGCCGAGAACGCGCTTCCTTCCCCGCGAAACACGATCGCACGCACGCCGTCGTCAGAGTTCGCGCTTCCGAAAAAATCCGTGAGTTCAGAAACCGCTATGTCGTCGATCGCATTCCTCTTCTCGGGACGGTTAAGCGTCAAAAACGCAACCTTGTCCCTGATCTCAAAGTCAACCCTCTTGCCCACTTTTCACTCCCCTTTCGACAGTTCGAGAATGAGATCCCATGTTTTCTTCGGCACCTCCATAACGGACAACCGCGGGAGCCTGATGAGATCAAAGCTCTTCAGCTCACTCCGGGTCTTCAATTCGGAGAGCGAGACCGGCCTCTTGAGTTTGCTTACAGCCTTAATGTTGACAACAGCCAATTTCTCGTCTCTTTTCTTCGGATTGGGATACGCGGACTTAACCACCTTCGCTATACCGACTATCGCGCGTTCATCGCCGGAATGGTATATGAAACAGCTGTCCCCCGGCCTCATCAACCGGATATTCTTCAGAGCAAGATTGTTTGTCACTCCATCCCAGACGGTTTCGCCTTCGAGAGAGAGATCAGCGAATGAATATGCCGACGGCTCCGACTTTAGAAGGAAATAGGCCAACTTGCACTCCGCTTATCTTCTGTGAATTACCGAACGGATGTATCACTCGGGAACTTGCGCAGGTTCGGTACTGGCTTGAATATGGTCAACTTACATGAAATCGTCAACTTCAGGCTTTTTCCGGAGTCGAACAAGAAAATTGATTTTGTTCCGTTTACAGAATATTTTTCTTGTGATGACTGAATCTCTCTTTCTGGGTTTCGACGGTGGTGCGACAAAGACAACCGGGGTTGCCATCGACTCGAGCCGTAATGTGGTTGCCGAGGAGACCGGCGGACCATCAAACTTTCAAATCATAGGGACAGAAAAAGCCTCGGAAAACATCGTCGCGACGGCGGAGCTTATTCTCACGAAAGCCGGTGCTGACTTCTCACGTATCAAGACGGTGTACCTCGGCCTCACGGGGGCCGGAAGGATCGGAGACGCCGACAGGATGCGCGACGGGTTCATCGGCTACCTGGTAAAGAGGCACTACCCTGTTCCCGTAATCCAAATAGGGAGCGACGCGATCGCCGCCCTCGAAGGAGCCTTCTCCGGAAGGCCGGGCATGATCCTCATCTCCGGAACAGGATCAATACTATTTGCCAAAGATGATGACGAAAGAATCCACAGGGTCGGTGGATGGGGACGCCTAATCGGAGACGAAGGGAGCGGCTACGCGATAGGTCGAGCCTGTCTTGCAGCAGTCTCCAGGGAAATGGACGGCCGTGGCAGGAAGACATTGATGTCCAGCCTGCTCAAAGAACGAAAACTGATAGAGAACCAGCGGACTATGATAGCCGCGGTATACCAAGACAATCTCGACATCGCGTCCCTCGCAACGATCGTGATCGAAGCCGCCGAGAGAGAAGATGAAGCCGCACTTGAGATAGTGGCGAATGCAGTTCGGGAGCTGACATCTCACGTGCGCGCGGCGTTGCCGAAGCTCAATAAAGCGGTTCCACTCGCGCTTATCGGAAGCGTCCTGTCGACAGATAACTTCCTGTCGAGAAATGTGAAGCAGCTAATAAAAACAGAATTCCCACAAATCAGTATCCAGAAACCCGATCATCCCCCGGCGCTCGGCGCAGCGCTGTTGGCTCTGAAGATAGAAGGACCTAAATGAAACATATCCTCCCGTTTTTCCTCGCCCCTGTGCTCCTCGTGTCATGCTCAACGGGACACTTCCAGACCAAAGAACCGTCAACGCCCCCTGTCTCCGGACAGAGCTCCGCAGTGCCGGAACAATCCAACGAAATTCTGGAAGGCACGACCAGCTACCGCTGGGTCGCCGATACATCATGGGTTGACAGTACCCTTCAGTCCCTCTCGCTCAGGGACAAGGTCGCACAGATGATTGTCCCTTTCACATATGCCCCCTACGCAAGCGACAGCGGAGAGATGTATCAAAGACTCGTCCACTTGGTGAAGGATCTCCACGTGGGAGGCTTCGTGGTCTCGCTTGGAAACGTCTACGAGCAGGCCATGCTGCTGAACAAGCTGCAAAAGATATCCAGTGTTCCACTCCTCTTCTCGTCAGACTACGAGTACGGACTCGGCATGCGCCTGCAGAACGGCCTTTCGTTTCCCAGCAACATGGCGCTCGGCGCGACGCGGGACTCATCCCTGGTGTACAGAATCGGACACGCCATCGGTGAAGAGGCCCGTGCGGTCGGCATTCTGGAGAACTATGCACCGGTATCCGACGTGAACGATAATCCCGAGAATCCGATAATCAATGTAAGGTCGTTCGGCGAAAATCCGCGGCTTGTCAGTAAGCTCGCCGTTGCTTTCTTAAAGGGCACTCAGGATGCCGGTGTATTAGCTACGGCAAAACATTTCCCGGGCCACGGCGACACGCAAGTCGACTCTCATTCTGAACTCCCGACGATAAACTACGGATATGACCGGCTCGACACCCTGGAGC
>JAJYGB010000570.1 GCA_021785235.1 Bacteroidota bacterium | reverse complement strand
GGGTTACAAAAAAAAAAACGCCCGGCGAAACCGTCGGGCGTTCATATTCAATCACAATCAATATTTTAGTTCGTGCTTACATCGGAAAGATTAGGATCTTTCGTCGCGGCTTTCGCCTTCTGCTCGGTGAACTTCAATTCGCCGGAACGCTTGTCAATCTTGACCTTTACAATCATCCCTTCGGTGAATGTGCCTTTGAGCATTTCTTCGGCGAGAGGATCTTCAAGATAACGTTGGATCGCTCTTCTTAACGGACGCGCACCGTATGCCGGGTCGAAGCCCTTCTCCGCCAGGAATTCCTTGGCGGGCTTTGTCAACTCCAGCGTTACGCCCAGAGTCGAAAGGCGCTTCCTCAGGCTCTCTGTATGAATATCGATTATCTTCTTGATGTCGTCTGTCTCGAGCGAATGGAAGATAATAACGTCATCGATCCTGTTCATAAATTCAGGATTGAACATCCGCTTCATCGCCTCTTCGATCACATTCTTAATCGAGCTGTACCTATCCTCGGTGGAAGGCTGACCGAAGCCGAATGAACCGGCGGGCTTTATGTCGCGTGTGCCGATGTTCGTCGTCATTATCAGAATCACGTTTTTGAAGTCGACGCGCCTGCCGAGGCTGTCAGTAAGTATACCATCGTCCAGCACCTGCAGAAGAATGTTGAACACATCCGGATGCGCCTTCTCGATCTCGTCGAGCAGGACCACGCTGTAAGGCTTACGACGAACCTTCTCGGTAAGTTGTCCGCCCTCTTCATAGCCGACGTATCCCGGAGGAGCTCCGACAAGCCTGCTGACGTTGAATTTCTCCATGTACTCGGACATGTCGATTCTCACTAGCGCATCTTCAGAGTCGAAAAGATAGCGGGCCAGTGCCTTCGCGAGTTCCGTCTTGCCGACGCCCGTCGGTCCGGCAAATATGAATGAGCCGATGGGTCTGCGCGGATCCTTTAGGCCCGCTCTCGCGCGCCTGATGGCCTTACTCAGCTTCACTATCGCTTCGTTCTGACCGACGACAACCTTTGTCAGCTCGTCGGACATCTTAAGGAGCTTCGCCGATTCGCTCTCCGCTATCTTGTTGACTGGAATGCCGGTCATCATCGCGACGACGTCCGCCACGTGGTCCTCGGTGACTTCATGGATCGTCGTTTCGGCCTTCAACTCCCATTCGCGCTTGGCTATTTCCAGATCGGACAAAAGCTTCTTTTCCAGGTCGCGCAGTCGCGCGGCTTCTTCGAAGTCCTGCGTCTTAACAACCTTGTTCTTCTGTTGCTTTATCTTTTCTATCTCTTCTTCGAGCTCGACTATTTCCTTCGGCGCGATAATGTTCGCGAGGTGAATTCTGGATCCGGCCTCGTCCATGACGTCTATGGCCTTATCGGGAAGGAATCTGTCAGTCATGTACCTGTCGCTGAGCTTCACCGCGGCGTCGATCGAACTTTCCGTGAATTTTACGTTGTGGTGCTCTTCGTACTTCTGCTTGATATTGTTAAGAATCTGTATCGTCTCGTCGACAGTGGTCGGTTCGACCATGATTTTCTGGAACCTGCGGTCGAGCGCTCCATCTTTCTCGATGTACTGGCGGTAATCGTCAAGCGTCGTCGCGCCGATGCACTGAATCTCACCGCGAGCGAGAGCGGGCTTGAACATGTTGGATGCGTCAAGCGAACCGGACGCGCCGCCCGCGCCGACGATAGTATGAAGCTCATCTATAAAGAGGATCACATCTCTCGCCTTTTCCAGCTCGTTCAGCACGGCTTTCATGCGCTCTTCGAACTGTCCGCGGTATTTCGTCCCGGCGACAAGAGCGGCGAGGTCGAGCGTCACTACGCGCTTGTTGTGGAGCACACGGGAGACTTTCTTCTGCACGATCCTGAGCGCCAGCCCTTCCGCTATTGCTGTCTTGCCGACTCCCGGCTCGCCTATCAACACAGGGTTATTCTTCTTTCTGCGCGCCAGAACCTGTGCGACCCGTTCAATTTCCTTCTCGCGCCCGATTATAGGATCGAGTTTGTCTTCCATCGCCAGCTTCGTCAGGTCTCTGCCGAAATTGTCAAGAACCGGCGTCTTCGACTTCTCGCCCTTGCGAGGTTCCGGTCCCGTCCCGACTCCATGCTGGGCCGACGGCTGGGAGGGCTGAGAAGGTCTTCCGTTGATAATGTTGTCGAGTTCCTGGCGAACGCTATCGTAAGTCACGTTGAACTGGTGCAAGATCTGAGAGGCGACATTATCATCGTCTCGCAGGAGAGAGAGAAGCAAATGCTCAGTTCCAATGACGTCGGATTTATAGAGCTTCGCCTCGAGGTAAGTTATTTTCAAAACCTTTTCCGCCTGCTTCGTCAGCGGAATGTTGCCAATCGTGAGCGTACCCCCCGAGGTGCGTACGGTGTCTTCGACCGCCTTCTTCAGCTTGTACAAATCGACGCCCAGATTCCGCAGAATCTTGACCGCGATTCCTTCCCCTTCACGGATTATTCCGAGGAGAAGATGTTCAGTCCCGATAAAATCGTGCCCGAGCCTCAAAGCTTCTTCGCGGCTAAGTCTTATTACATCTTGCACGCGATTTGAGAAATTACCTTCCATTTCGTACCTAGTATTTTTTTCCTGTGCTTAATCCAACACTTAAGAGGCTGAGCAAGTTTCAGGCTCCAGTCTCAGAATCAGATCAACTTCAACGTCAATTTATAATGACATCCCGCGATTATCAACCGGAAGCGGAAGTCTCGGGCCAAGGCCTCTGACAATAATTTCGGAAATCGTGGTTGAAAATCAAGTCAGCTTTAACTTTGATTGCGCCGCATCAAATCAAGACTACATCTAAATTTCTGCTAATTCTCATGATTACTTTGAAAAATGGGGGCCGCCGGTTAAATTTACTCGCTTTCCTTCTATCAATTGACAGTGGGCTGACTGTGAAAATCGACAGAATGATTCAAGTGCTCCTCCCGCATGACGAGAAGTTCTATTCTTTGTTTGAGGAGATGACCAAACTTCTGCTTAAAGCTTCGGTGGCGCTTAAGAAGATCCCCGACTCGGATGTCGCTCGAACCAAGAGCATCGCGGATGAAATCGAGAACCTGGAGCATCAGGCGGACGAAGTGACGCACCGAATTTTCGCCGAGCTCAACGCGACGTTTGTAACGCCCTTCGACAGAGAAGACATCCACCAGCTCGCCTCCTCACTCGATGATATCATGGACTACATTAACGGTACCTCTTCGCGTTTCGTTTTGTACAACGTGAAGAACGCCACCCAGTACATGCGCAGACTGATGGAGATTATCGAGCTGCAGGTAGAGATGGTCGGCAAAGGGGTTACTTATCTGAGGGACTTCAAGAATACTCGCATGCTCCAGGATGTGCTGAAAAAGGTAAACGAGTATGAGAATGATGCCGATACGGTGTTCACTCTCGCCATAGCGGATCTGTTTGAGAACGAGAAGAATGCCGTGGAATTGATAAAGCTGAAGGAGATATATATAGGATTGGAAACGGCGACAGATCGCTGCGAAGACGTCGCTAACGTCCTCGAATCGATACTGATCAAACACGCCTGATCCCGCTTCGTAGCGATGCTCACTCTCGTAATCGTCATAATCGCAGTCGCGCTCGTCTTTGATTTCCTGAACGGATTTCACGATTCAGCGAACTCAATCGCTACAGTCGTATCGACTCGCGTCCTGACCCCGAGAAAAGCCGTGGCATGGGCGGCGTTCTTCAATTTCATCGCGGCATTCTTTTTCGGGCTTAGAGTGGCCGACACGCTCGGCAAAGGGCTGGTCGAACTGAGTGCGGTCAACGAATACGTTATTATGAGCGGCCTCATCGGGGCGATTGCCTGGGATTTGATAACATGGTACTACGGCCTTCCTACTAGCTCGTCACACGCGTTAATGGGCGGTTATGCCGGAGCCGCCATCGCGAAAGCTGGATTCTCCGCGATTCTGTACAGCGGCTGGACAGGGACTCTGGTCTTCATAGTTGTCGCGCCGGTAATGGGACTCGTAGTGGCATTCTTATTAATGACTGCTGTCATGTGGATCTTTCACAAAAGATCGTCGACAAAAGTCAACGGAGCCTTCCGAAAGCTCCAGCTTGTTTCCGCCGCTTTCCTGAGCCTCGGACATGGCACAAACGACGCTCAAAAAACCATGGGGGTTATAACGGGACTTCTCGTTACGGCCGGTTTATTGAAGTCTTTCGTCGTGCCTTTCTGGGTCATTGTAATGTGCAACTTCACCATCGCCATGGGGACTCTTTTCGGCGGATGGAGAATCGTGAAGACTATGGGTCAGAAGATTACGCGCCTTCGGCCGGTGGATGGCTTCTGCGCAGAAACGGCGGGTGGCATTACGCTTCTCGTCGCAACTTTTTTGGGCATACCGGTCAGCACTACTCACACGATCAACGGCGGTATAATGGGTGTCGGCGCGACGAAGCGTCTTTCCGCTGTACGATGGGGAGTGGCCGGAAACATCGTTATGGCGTGGGTGCTGACGATCCCGATGGCGGCTCTGATCGGGGCGGGAGCCTACAGGATATTGGAGATGTTCATCAGGTAAATTCTAAATCAGTGTGCATCGAGCCAGTTTGGCCCGGTGCCGACTTCGACTTCTACAGGAACACTCAGCTTCAAAGCGTTTGTCATCCCGTCGCGAACGAGAGACTCGAGTTTCTTCAACTCATCTTTCGGGGCTTCGAAGACGAGCTCATCGTGCACCTGGAGTATCATCCTCGATCTCATCCCCTGCTTCTCCATCTCGCGGAAGATGCCGACCATCGCGAGCTTGATCATGTCCGCGGCCGTCCCTTGTATCGGCATGTTGATCGCCTGGCGTTCTTCGGCCATCCGGACCGCAGAGTTCTTGCTGTTGATGTTCGCCAGATAACGACGCCTGCCGAGTAGCGTCTCGACAAAGCCGTGCTTGCGGGCAAAGTCAAGCGTCCCGTCTATATATTCACGGACCCTCGGGAATCTCTGAAAGTACGTGTCGATGACCTCCTTCGCCTCGGTCTGCGAAATACCGAGCCGGAGCTTGAGTCCGTATGGTCCGATGCCGTATAGCAGGCCGAAGTTAACCTCCTTCGCCTTCCGGCGCATGTCTGAAGTAACCTTGTCCGGCGCCACGCCGAACACCTTCGACGCTGTTGTGCGGTGTATATCCTCGTGTTTCTGAAATGCCTCGATCATCCCTTCGTCTTTGCAGATGTGTGCCATCACGCGAAGTTCAATCTGAGAATAATCGGCGGACATCATCACCCATCCCTTTTCGCCGGGGACAAAAGCCTTGCGAATTTCCTTCCCCATCTCGCCTCGTATCGGGATATTCTGGAGATTAGGATCGGACGAGCTGAGCCTCCCGGTTGCGGCAACGGTTTGGTTGAACGAAGTGTGAACGCGGCCGGTGCGAGGATTGATCAGTGTGGGTAGCGCGTCAACATACGTCGACTTGAGCTTCGTAAGCTTTCTATATGACAAAATGTTGTCAGCTATCGGGTGCTGCGCGCTCAACTCTTCAAGCACGAAAACGTCGGTCGAAAACCCCGTCTTGGTCTTCTTTCCTGAAGGGAGTTTCATCTTATTGAACAGAATATCCCCAAGCTGCTTCGGAGAGTTTATGTTGAACTCCTCGCCTGCCTGCTTATAAATGTCGAGGGCAAGGTTCTCGATCATCCGCTCGAGTTCCTTCGAGATTTGTCCGAGTATTTCAGTATCTATCTTAACACCGGTCTTCTCTATTTCGGCGAGAACTTCTACGAGCGGAAATTCCATTCCCTCGCAAAGTCCGAGGAGATTCATTTTCTCTAGTTTCTTATGAAGCGCGTCGGTCAGCTGAAGCGCTATGTCCGCGTCCTCGCCCGAGTATTCCGCTACGACTTCCGGCGACACGTCGCTCATGTTCTTCTGATTCTTCCCCTTGCCGATGAGATCCTCTATCGGGACCGG
>JAJYGB010000650.1 GCA_021785235.1 Bacteroidota bacterium | reverse complement strand
GGTTTCATGCCGGGCACCGACCAGGAGTGGAGAGGGATAATCAAGAACGGCGCGAAGTTGCTCTACGCGTTAAGCGAGGCCACTGTGCCGAAGATCACCGTGATAACCCGCAAGGCGTATGGCGGAGCTTATGACGTGATGAACTCAAAGCATATCCGCGGGGACATGAACTACGCCTGGCCTTCCGCGGAGATTGCCGTCATGGGACCCAGAGGGGCGGTGGAGATCATCTTCAAGAAGGAGATAGGGAAAGCTGAGAAACCGGAGGAAGTCGAAGCGAAGTTGATAGCGGACTACACCACGAAATTCGCGAATCCATATATTGCGGCCGAACGCGGATACATCGACGAGGTGATTGAACCCTCTGTGACGCGTTCAAAGCTCATCCGCGCTTTCGAAATGCTCGAAACGAAAGTGGATACAAATCCGAAGAAGAAGCACGGGAATATTCCGTTGTAAAGGCAAAAGTCAAAGGTAAAAAGTCAAAAGAAAACAAGAGTGACTCTTGTCTCTTAACCTCTTTTCCTTTTAACCTCTTTGCCTTTTAACCTTTTTCCCCTACTTCATCCATCCGTTTTTCTTATACCATTCTATCGTAATTGCAGTCCCTTCTTCCAGGGAGAGTTTCGTCTTGAATCCCAGCTCGGCGAGCGCTTTCTTCGGGCTGCACAACCAGTTTGACTGGACGCCGTCCCGCGCCTTTTCTATGTTCACAAGCGCCGCTTTGCCCTGCAGCTTCGCCGCGAACTCGCTGATCCCCGCGATCGTGTAAAGAAGAGAATGCGGTATCCTCGCCTTGATGACCCAGGTGTTCAGGATCTTCTTAGCTATGTCGCCGAGCATTTCCCAGTCGTAGACCTCTTCGTTTGTGATGAAGTATACCTGTCCGGCTGCCTTCGGATGCTCGGCGGCGGTAATGATGCCGTCGACAAGGTCGTAAGCGTGGACGAAGCTCAGTATCTTTCTCCCAAACCCGGACAACGGGACGAAGTGCTTGTTGACGGAATTAAAAAACTCGAATATGTCCTTGTCGCGCGGGCCGTATACTGCCGGGGGCCTGATCACTGTCACCGGTATTGCTGGGCTGTTTGCCAGGCATTCCTTCTCGGCCTCCATCTTGCTTTTACCGTAAGTCGTTATCGGGTGATACGGTGTCGTCTCGTCGACAGGGTCGCTGCCGGTTCCTGGTCCGACCGCCGTAAGGCTGCTCGCCAGCACGAATCTCGTGAGACCCGGGTTGTACTTGCGCACAGCCGTTAACATGTTCCTGGTTGTATCACGGTTGCCCTGGTAATAGAGCTGCTTGTCCTTCGCCTTGGTTACGCCCCCGACATGGAAAACGTAGTCGATTCCTTCGACGGCATGCCGAAGTGATTCGATATCGGCGTAATCAGCGTTGACTAGTTCTACCGGGAGCCCTTCGATGTATTCGAGCTTGGTGGACTTTCTGATTAGGCACGAGACTTCGTAATCGCGCGCGACGAGTTTCTCGACAAGATGGCTTCCTATGAATCCTGTCGAACCGGTAACGAGAGCTTTCATGTAGTGTAGTCCCTTTCTTGGTCTCAATTTAATGAAGAGCGCCGAGCCAAAAAAGGAATTGTGGGGGGCGGACCACCTTGATTGCCCGACTTCCGATTGAACGCGGAGGGGATGAAGATTATATTAGCATACAAACCCGAACAAGAATTATGGAGAATCAGATGTCAGAACATCCGGCAAGCAGCAATCCTGTGGCCACGATAGGTGAGCTCTCGAAATTCGACGACAAGGCCGTAACTATTCGCGGCTGGGTCTATAACAAGAGATCGAGCGGCAAGATACATTTCATACTCGTGCGCGACGGCTCGGGTATCGCTCAGTGTGTCGTCGTCAAGAACCAGGTCGCGCCTGACGTATTCGGGGCGTTCGACCTGCTTACGCAGGAGAGCTCCCTGACGGTAACAGGGAAAGTTCACAAGGACGACCGCGCGCCGGGAGGTTACGAAATGCAGGTCGAAGACATGAAGGTGGTGCATATCGCGAAGGAATATCCGATAACACCGAAGGAGCACGGCACCGAGTTCCTGATGGACCATAGGCATCTATGGCTGAGATCCTCCAGGCAGCACGCAATTCTCAGCGTGAGGAACAAGATAATCAAGGCAGTCAGGGAGTTTTTTGACAACAAAGCATTTACACTCGTCGATTCTCCGATCCTGACTCCGGCATCCGTCGAGGGGACGAGCACGCTATTCGAGACGGATTATTTCGACCTCGGGAAGGCGTACCTCACGCAAAGCGGCCAGCTTTACGCGGAAGCCGCCGCTATGGCGTTCGGGAAAGTGTACTGCTTCGGCCCAACTTTTCGCGCTGAAAAATCGAAGACGAGGAGGCACCTCACTGAGTTCTGGATGGTCGAACCGGAGGTCGCCTGGGCAGACTTGTATGACGATATGGATCTCGCGGAGGAATTTATCGAGCACGTCGTGCAGACGGTCCTCGCCAATTCAGCTGAGGAGCTTAAGGTTCTCGAGCGCGATATCACGAAACTCCAGCCGGTGAAGCGGCCTTTCCCAAGGCTGCACTACGACGAGGCTGTCGAACTTCTGAAGAAGAGCGGTGTCGACTTCCAGTACGGGAACGACCTTGGTGCGACCGACGAAACGATTATCTCGCAGCAATATGACCGGCCTGTTTTGGTGCATCACTACCCGGCCGCATGCAAGGCCTTCTACATGAAGCGCGATCCGGAAAGGCCCGAACTGACCCTCTCGGTTGATGTCCTCGCTTCGGAAGGGTACGGTGAGATTATAGGGGGGAGCCAGCGCGAAGACGATTACGACACGCTCCTCAAGCGGCTGGAAGAGTTCAAGCTCCCGAAGGAGCCGTTCGAGTGGTACCTGGATTTAAGGCGATACGGAAGCGTTCCACATTCCGGCTTCGGGCTCGGGATCGAGCGAACCGTGGCATGGATCTGCGGGCTGGACCATGTAAGGGAAACCATACCGTTTGCAAGGATGATTTACAGGAATACTCCGTAACTGCCCCGCGGCTGAATACCGAGCTGACAAGACCCATGGGAAGTTTCCATAGAGAGGTTCTTTGAATCGTTTAGCCTGAATGGTGAAATAACCATAAAGAGCACCAAGAAAGACACACAAAGATCACAAAGAGAAACGAACAAGTCGATTCAAGGTTTGTGTCCTTTGTGAAAATGTCAGGCGGATATACACTCATAGGCCTTCGTGAACTTTGCGGTTGATTTCTCACGATGAAGAAGGGGGCGAGAAATGAACGAAGATGGACTGTCCAAAAGAATAATCGGATTAGCTATTAAAGTCCACAAGAGTTTAGGGCCGGAATTATTGGAATCAGCGTATGAGGAGTGTCTTTTCTACGAAACTCAGCAAGGCGGCATTTTTGTTGAAAAACAGAAACCGATGCCACTAGTCTATGAGAATGTGAAACTGGATGTTGGGTACAGAATCGATTTGCTGGTCGACGGCAAGTTGGTCGTAGAGATCAAATCGGTTGAAGCACTCAACGATGTCCATCTTGCCCAAATATTGACGTATACGAAACTCAGCGCATGCCGGCCAGGATTGTTGATCAATTTCATTGTGAAATATTTGAAGGATGGAATTAAGAGAGTGATATTGTGAAAACGAGTAGCGAAACACGAGGTAGGTGACAGCAGATTAAACCATGGAGGTCAAATGCTTTCTGTAACGGATCTGAGGAAAACCTACGGAAGTACCAAGGCGCTCGACGGCGTTACATTCGACGTAAAACCGGGCGAGATTTTCGGACTGATCGGTCCCAACGGGGCCGGCAAGACGACCACTATCAGAATTGCACTCGGGATACTGGAGCCTGATTCGGGGACGGTGCATTTTAACGGAGAAGAGCTCACCGTCGGTATGAAGGACAGACTCGCCTACCTTCCCGAAGAGAGAGGGCTTTACAGGAAAAGCAAGGTCATCGACGTCCTGGTCTATTTCGCCGGACTCAGGAACATACATCCACAGGAAGCGAGGAAACGGGCGCTGCAGTGGCTCCAGAAATTCGAACTCTCCGGCGTCGCGAACCACAAAGTAGATGAGCTCTCCAAAGGTATGCAGCAGAAAGTGCAGTTCGTCTCCTGTCTCCTCCACGAGCCCGAGCTCCTTATACTCGACGAACCTTTCTCTGGCCTGGATCCGGTAAACCAGATCGTCATGAAAGACATGATTAGTGAAATGAAGATGAAGGGGAAGACGATTGTGTTCTCGACGCACCAGATGGAGCAGGCCGAGAAGCTCTGCGACCGCATTTGCCTCATCAACAAGGGGCGCGTCGTCCTGTACGGCGAGCTGGGTGACGTCAAACGGAAATATGGGAACGACACGATCCACATGGAGTTCGAGGGAGACTCGTCGCGTCTCAAAAGCCTCGATCAGATCGCTTCAATGGATCTTTATGAAAATTACGCGGAGATCAGGACAAAAGAAGGAATGAGCAGACAAGAATTCCTGAAGCAGGCGGTATCGCTGGTCGACGTGACGAAATTCTCCGTCGAAGAGGCATCGCTCAACTCGATATTCATCGACGCTGTCAAGGCGGATAAAACCGGAGGCGAAAATGCTGCTTAAGAAGGCGCTTGTCGTAGCTCGTTGGGAATTCATCGAGAAGGTCAGAACCAAGGCTTTCATCATTTCGCTGATCCTTATGCCGGTCTTTATGATAGTCATGTCCGTCGTCCCATCGCTCCTCATGAACAAGGCCGACACATCGACGGTTAATGTAGGTATCATCGATAAGACCGGCGAAATCGCGCCGAACCTGAACACGGATCTCATGGAAAAGTACAAGCTTCCGGATGGCCGGCCGAATTACGATGTCGTCGTTATCGCTCCCGGTGACAGTGCACGTCCGGAAGCGAACGGGATGGTGCTGAGAAGAGAACTGTCGGCTTATCTTGTCGTTGATACGAGCTTACAAACTTCCAGATCATTCCAGTACGTCTCCGAGAACGTTTCGAATTTCAAAGACATCTCTAGGTTCCAATCGGCGGTTAAAGATATACTTGTGTCGAACGAGCTTCAGCGGAGCGGCGTCAACCCCGCTATTGTCAAAGAAGTGACGAAGCCGGTGGATTTGGAGACGGTCAGATTGTCGAAGGAGGGGAAGGAGGAAAAAACTGAAGCCGGATCGGGTTTCATCCTGGGCTACATCTTCATCATCATAATGGCACTCTTCGTGCTCACGTCAGGACAGCTCCTCGTGAGGAGTGTGGTGGAGGAGAAGTCAAACAGAATTGTCGAAGTCCTGCTCTCTTCCACCACCGCAGATGAGATCATGACTGGGAAGATACTCGGCCTCAGCCTTCTCGGGCTGACGCAGCTGGCTGTGTGGGCTCTGATCGCATTAGCCTTCGCCGGTCAGCTCGCGATGTTCATTACCATTCCGGACAACATATGGTGGGAAGGAGTCTTCTTCATTCTTGGCTTCCTTTTCTACTCGTCGATATTCGTCATGGCCGGGGCGCCTGTGACCACCGAACAGGAGGCGCAGCAGGCGACGACATACGTCTCGATGCTTCTTTTTCTCCCGATCGTACTAGCGACGCTCGTCGCGCAGAACCCGAGCGCGGGCTATCTGAAGATACTCACACTGATTCCGCTCCTCACGCCGACGATGATGGCCTTCAGGATCCCAATCCAGACGCCTGACCTGTGGGAGTTGCTCGCCGGAACGTTTGTGCTCATCGGCTCGACATATTTCTGCATGATAGCGGCGGGGCGAATATTCAAGATAGGTATGCTTGTATACGGTAAACGCCCGCGTTTCAGCGAGTTGGTGCGCTGGGTAAGGAAAAAGGGGTGATGGGCCGACTGGAAATTCCGGAAGCCATGGGCCGTTCACTTCTCAAGCGTGATTCTCCCCCGGCGTTGCTTGTTTAGGCGGGAAGGGCTAAATTTAATGCCCTGATGACACTA
>JAJYGB010000270.1 GCA_021785235.1 Bacteroidota bacterium | reverse complement strand
AGTTCCGGTTTGAATCCTATGGTAGCTCTCGCCGAACCTCAGATCGTGGACGACGGAAGCGCCCTGCTCGCCGACCACCTTGCCTGGGTTCATTATTCCGTTTGGGTCGAAAATATTCTTTACCTTCCCGAAGAGGGAATAGATTTCATCGCCGTATAAATTTGACAGGAAAGGCGTCCTCAGGAAGCCGTCGCCGTGCTCACCGCTAAGCGTGCCACCCAGCGACGTCGACAGTTCATAGATCTCCCGCGCGATCGGGTCGATCTTTGCGAGATGACGCTTATCCTTGAGATCCAGCAGGACGATCGCGTGCGTATTACCGCTTCCGGCATGGCCATAGAGCGCGTACTTCACGTCGTGTTTATTGAATATATTCTGCGCCATCGCGAGGTAATCGGACAATCTGTCAACCGGGACTGCCACATCTTCGACGAAGGAGGTCTTCTTGCCCGGTTTTTCGATCTTATAGAAAATCGCCGACGCTTCTTTCCTGACTCGCCAAAGTTTCGCGGCTTCCGTTGTGTCCCTTGGATGTATCACTTTGCTCGGCAGGCCTAAGGTTTTGAGGTGCGCGGCGAGTTTTACTACCTTGTCGTCGCCAAGTCCTTTCTCTTCTTCTTCAAACTCATATATGATTATGGATACGAAATCTTCGCCGAGTATTTGGTCTATAAGCGGGTCGAGCCCCATTGCGGCGGAAGCGAAAGTTTTGTCGATCATCTCCACAGCCGCGGGATTGAACTGCAACGACTCGCTTGCGGCGACGGCGCACGCTTCGTAGGAGGGGAAGTACGCGATGAGGTTTCTCCTCTCGACAGGAGCGGGGAGCAGCTTCAGGGTGGCCTCAACCGTCATAGCAAGCGTCCCCTCGCTTCCGCAGAGAAGCTTGGTGAGGTCGACGCCGGCCCCTCCAATCGCGTCACGAAGGTTGTACCCCGAGGAGTTCTTAGGCGAGCGTGGCCACTTGCTGAGAATTATATCGCGGTAAGGCCAGAGGAGGGGTGAAAGCTGTTTAGTAAACCTGTCGGTTGCAGCCTGTGTCGTTTCGATAATGTCGCCATCGGCGGTCACGACTCTCAAGCTGACGACGTTGTCCTTCGTCGCGCCGTACTTGACGGTGTGCGCGCCGGCGGCGTTAGTTCCGATCATGCCTCCGATGACGCATTGCTTGCCGCTCGATGGATCCGGGCCGAACATAAGTTTGTGCCCTGCCAGCGACCGGTTTAGATCGCTAAGGACTACTCCCGGCTGAACACGAGCAGTCCGCGTATCTTGGTCGATTTCGATTATGTCGCGGAAATACTTGTTGAAGACGATTATGATTCCGCTCCCAATCGATTGGCCTGCCAGGCTTGTCCCGGCTCCGCGCCCCGTTATCGGAATCCCGCGTTCGTTGCAGTATCGCAACGTTTCCACGACGTCCTCGACGCAGCGAGGTACGACGATGCCCATCGGCCTCACCTGGTACATGCACGCCGCTGTGCTGAAGAGTGATCTGGAAATGTCGTCGAAAAGGATTTCCCCCGAAACCCGCTTCCTTAGATCGGACGCTACTGCATGCGGTTCATCTATCATCTCTTGTCGGTTCCATGTGGCTCGCGATCGTGGTATTGTGATATGAGGGTGTCTTCGCATGGATTCGCTTCGAGCTGGAACGTAGGATGATTAATGCCGAAACGGTCGTACAGCTGGCTGTCGAGTTTGTTGGTAAGATCGATCGTGCGACTGATGTGCGTGTCTTCCACGACAATATGCGCGGAGAGAGCTCTGAAGTTGGTGGAAAGGCTCCATATGTGAAGGTGATGAATTCCTTTCACTTCCGGGAACCCTCGGATGAAATCGGCCACGTCGTTCAAGTCGATCCCTTTAGGCGATCCCTCGGTGAGTATGTTGGCGGATTCGAGCAGTATATCCCATGAGCTCTTGATTACCAGCAGCCCAATTGCGATTGAGACAATCGCGTCGAGGTAATGAACCTTGAAGATCGAAATAAGGATCGCCGTTACGATAACCGCGGCGGACTCCAGAGCGTCGGTGGCCAGATGAAGGAACGCGCTCCTGGCGTTGAGATTCTCGTCTTTGTGAGGGCGGAGGAGCAGAACGGATATCAGGTTGGCCAAGAAGCCGATTGCCGCAATGATAACCATGAGCCTTGCTTCGATAACCTGCGGTGAATATAGTCTCGCCAGTGCTTCGTATATGATGTAAGCGCCGATCAGGACCAGCACTATCGCGTTCAAAAACGCGGCAAGAATCTCGACCCTGGAATAGCCGTACGATTTCTTTTCGTTGTTCTGCCAGTACATCATCTTCGACGCGATGAAGCTTGCGATCAGGGCGATGAAGTCACTGAAATTATGCAAAGCATCGGAGATCAGCGCGAAGCTGTTTGAGAAGACGCCTCCCACCAATTCGGTCACCGCTATCAAGCCGTTCAGGAAAATTGAGTAGAAGAGCTTCCGTTGTATCGGCCGGCTTTTATTCATGGATAAATTTCAAATACTCAAGCCTCATAGTCAACGTTAAGCCAAGTCCTCCCCAACTTTTTCCCGTGAATTGCCGTCCCCGATCGGGCCGAATGAAACTATATTGACTGAACCTTGCTAGAGAATTGTTTGGCCGCCACCTTTTCAAGAAAGCTTTCCATCTTGTCCGCGGAGTTATCCCAGGTGAACCGGGATGCCCATTGGGTTGCTACCTCGCCGAACTCTCGCGTGGAACGTTCGCTTGAAAGAAAGGACTCTATCTTGTTCGCCAGCGCCTCTATGTTTCCGTACTCGTACAGTAACCCCGTCTTGTTGTCAAGGACGCTGTCTCTCAGTCCGGGAACATCGGCAGCGATGACCGGTCTGCCGCACGCGTTGGCTTCGATGACTGTCAATCCCCATCCTTCTTTCGCGGATGGATTTACAAGGAAAGTCATTCTCTGTAGCAGCCTGACTTTTTCCTCGTCCGAAACCTTGCCTGTGAATTTCACGCGAGACTCGACGCGCAGTTTGCGGGCCAGCTCTTTGAGGCCGTCGATATTGTCTCCGTCTCCGACTATAAGCAGTTCCGCGCCGGGGAATTTCCCTGCCACCATAGCGAAGGCCTTAATCAGATGATCCACGCTCTTGTACTTCTTGATCCTTCCCAGATATCCGATAGTCTGTTTATCAGGTGGAACGGGGGAGAGGCGGTAAAGGGAAGAATCGACGGCGTTAGAGACGACCTCGATCATGGATCCTTTTATGCCTTTGCGGAGGAGTTCTTTCCTGGTGCTCTCTGAAACAGCCACGAAGGGAATTCGGGAGTAAATCGAAGGTACCATGCTTTCCGTCAGGTAGACATAACCAGCAAAGAGAGGATTGGTCTCTTTGAAAATCGTTCCCCCGAAGAAATGATGCACTATTGCCGCGAGCGGCTCCTTGACGAAAGACGGGGTGAAGAAAGGTATCTTGTTTATATCATCGACGACGACGTCGAATTCCTTTGATGCTCGAAGCCGTCTGTACATTCCCCTGACGTAAAAGTTGAAGAGATTTCTTCCTCCTCGTCTGTGCACGTTAATGCCGTCGATTACCTCCTCGTTCGGCGAACCGGGGAATTGAGACACGATCATATCAACTTCGTGTCCCTTCGAGGCGAGTCTGGAGAATATCTCGTGCATGTGCACTTCAGCGCCTCCACCAAGTGGATTCTTGATGTCCTGCCAATTGATGACAAGGATTCTCATAACGTTGAAACGCCCCTGACAAAAATCAACAAGCGGAACCTTCGATCATTTTCTCGCGATGACCCCGATCGAGATACCTGTATGAAGCGCAAGGCTGGTCGAAAAACGGGCCCGCAGCTTGCCGCGGAAATTTGACGTGAAGTTCGAGACTTTCGGATAAAGGGGCAGTTTCAAGCCGAGTTTCATTAACCCCTCTCTCATGACCCTGTAAGCGAGGCTTGGGTACATCCATTCTCCGTATCTGTATATGGGTTCGAGTTGGAGGCCTTTCAGAATATCCGAAAGCTCGCCGACGGAAAATTCCCTTTCCCACCCCGCGAACCACTTGTCGATTGAGATCAGGGTGTGCTTCATCGCCGTGTAAACATGGTACCGCTGCGGGACGTCTACCAGCAGAAGTCCGCCCTTCTTCAGGACTCGGACGTTTTCCTTAAGAAGACGCAGAGCGTCGTTTTCGCGGAAGTGTTCGAGAAGCCCCTGGTGAAATACGACGTCGAAACTGCCGTCATCGAATGGGAGACGAAAAGCGTCACCGCCGATCATATTCACGTCGACCTTCTCCTCGACCGCGATCTCCTTGATAATCTTGAGCGAGCCGGCGGCATAGTCGAGCATGAACACGTTCGCTCCGTGGTCGGTCAACTTGAAGCTATCCCGGCCCGTCCCGGCGCCGACTTCCAGCACATTCTTGCCTCTGAGATCGGTGACCTTCAGTAGATTGCGGAGTACGCGGTTGTTGTTGGAGTAAACCTCGCGTACTTCCTTTTTATTTTCCCAGAAATTTTCCCAATGAGATTTTGTGGACTCTTTTTGAACGGGTGCCGTTGCGGCATCATCTATCTTCATTAGATACTCTCTGTTGGTTAGGTGTTCCGGTGAACAAGCGCCGAAAACTCTGAGGAATCAAGTCCCCGGAACATTTTCGACCAACAAATTTGCGGCTATTTGCCGAGAGAGTCAACCTCCGCTTTGCCGCTTCCCGCCATCAGAGCCTGAAGCTGTTTTATCCTCGAGCCGATGCCCTTCTCGTTAGGGAAAATCGACTGCAGTTTCGACAAGAGGGCGATCTCCTTACCATAATCCTGTCGCATGTCGTACATGTCGAGGAGGATCCGGTACGGGTTGTAAGCTGAACTGACATCCATCGGGTTCCTTTCTATCGCTGCCAGGGCATCGCGTTCCACGATGGCCGAGTACCTCTCATATTGTTTCCTGTCGCCTGCGACCAGATAAATCCTCGCGACATCGGAAAGGATCCGGTAATCTATTGGGAGAACTTCTATTGGAATCTTCGCTTCCATCTGGTTGAGCGTTGCCACTGTACCAGCGCTGTCTCCGCGCTGGAGATCGTAAACAGCCAGGCGCATGAACGGGTTGCGGTAGTTGAGGCTCAGCCTGCGCGCGTTGTCGTCGTAATACACGTTCGGATTTGTCAGGTTCGTGAACCTGAACCCGTAGTGCGGCTCGATATATACTTTTGAAGGAGTATCGAAGAGACATTGGCGCATTATAGGCGCGTTAATCGGGTACTGCCCGTCAGGAGATCGCATTTCGAACGGCATTACCTGCAAGGCCATCCCCTGCATCTGCAGGTACCTGTCCAGCCCGATGAAATTGCTGTTGGCAACGGTGACAGAGAAATAGAGTGGCCTTTGCCATTTGCTGGTTTCGACGATGTCCTTTACTATAAGGTCCTGAACGCGGACACCGCCCACGTTTTCTCCGCCGATTGTCGGGTTCATTACGAACTGTATCGCACCCTTGTTGGTGATCGACGTATCGGTGACGCCGAATTGGGCGTACACTTCCTTCGGAACGGGCACGCGCACCGTTGTCGGGCTCCATTGAACGGGCGCCATGCTTCTTATGGTTCCGTCGCTTATGCTTATGGGTACTTTCATTGCCCCATGCGGAGTTTCGTTTTTCAATTGCAGTATATACCAGTCGGTGTTCAGGAGGCTGAGATTTACTATTCTGATATCGGTCCTTACACCCATTACTTCCTGCAAGTACCAGAGAGGAAACGTATCGTTGTCGCCGTTCGTAAAGAGGATCGCGTTCTTTTTGCAGGACTGGAGAATGTTATATGAATAATCGAACGGAACATAGTTGCCGTTCCTGTCGTGACTGAAACGGTTCTCCGCGAACATGTTGAAAGGGAGAATCAGGAAGAAGATGAGCGAGAGGGCCGCGGTGGCGTAGAGTTTTGTCTTCCTGTCTTTGAGATAATCACTAGGCCACCTCACGAGGAACG
>JAJYGB010000403.1 GCA_021785235.1 Bacteroidota bacterium | reverse complement strand
ACCGTTTGGCCCGCTCGCGGCGCTCAACATAATGAGGCTCGGCTCGCCTCAGAGCGCCATCCTCAGCGCGGTCATATTCAACGCGATAATCATAATCCTCCTCGTCCCGTTGGCGCTCAGGGGAGTGAAGTACAGGCCCGTCGGTGCGAGTGCCGTGCTCAGGAGGAACTTATGGATTTACGGCGTCGGCGGGTTGATAGCGCCTTTCATCGGAATAAAACTGATCGACATCCTTGTAAACGCGCTGAAGCTGGTATGAGAGAAGAAAGTCAAAAGTCAAAGGTCAAAAGTCAAAAAGGACGTGAACGATCTTTTGTCGAATTGGCAGCATCGATTCAGGAAGAACCCCGAGTTGGAATGATTTGCCGCTTTAGTGAGGAATGAAATGAAGAAAACCATTCTACCCGCAATTTATCTGACATTATTGATGACGGTCCTGACGGGCCTGTTGTATCCGCTTGTCATGACCGGAATAGCTCAGCTCATTTTTCCGGGACAGGCAAACGGAAGCATGATAAAGTGCGAAGGACAGGTCGTCGGCTCGAAATTAATCGGTCAGAATTTCACAAGCGTAAGATATTTCTGGTCACGCCCATCGGCAATTGGATATAACCCGATGCCGTCCGGTGCCACCAACTACGGTCCGACAAGCGACACGCTGAAACACCTTGTTGAGAAAAGGAAGGCCGACTTCATCCGCTTCAACGACCTGCCTGCCAACACGCAGGTGCCGGGCGATATGCTGTATGCTTCAGGCAGCGGTCTTGATCCAGATATCAGCCCGGAGGCTGCGGAGCTACAGATCGACAGAGTTGCGCGCGCTAGAGGGTTTAATTCAAGCGAAACGAAAGTCTTGAGAGAACTTGTCGAGTCTCACATTGAGACACCGCAGCTCGGATTCCTTGGAGAACCGAGGGTGAACGTTTTGCTGCTGAATATCGCGCTCGACAGCCTGTATGTAAGTCGCGGGTAATCTCTTTAAATTAAAGCTGATGCCAGACACAGATTATACCCGCCCGGATCCCGACGCCCTCCTGAGAATGCTGCAAAAGGAGGAGGAAAAAAGCCAGAAGGGCAAACTTAAGATCTTTTTCGGCATGTGTGCCGGGGTTGGGAAGACTTACGCGATGCTCAGCGAGGCGAGGGATGCTGTCGCGAAGGGGACCGACCTGGTGGTCGGGTACATCGAAACACACAAACGGATGGAGACAGCCGAGCTCGTCCTGGGTCTGGAAGTCGTCCCGCGAAAGAAAATCGAGTATCGTGGGACGGAGCTCGAGGAGATGGACATAGACGCCATTCTGGCAAGGAGGCCGAAGGTCGTCCTGGTGGACGAGCTCGCGCACACGAATGCTCCGGCGAGCCGTCACGCCCGGCGCTACCAGGACGTACTTGAAATACTGGAGAACGGCATAGACGTTTACACGACGCTCAATGTCCAGCATTTAGAGAGTCGGGCGGACACGGTCGCGCAGATAACCGGAAGTGTCGTAAGGGAGACAGTGCCGGATTCGATATTCGACGCGGCTGACGAAATAAAAGTAATCGACATTTCGCCCGATGAGCTGGTGAAGCGGCTGCAGGAGGGTAAGGTCTACACTGCCGAGCGATCCAGGCAAGCGGTTGAAAACTTCTTCAAGATGGGAAATCTTTCAGCACTCAGGGAAATGTCGCTGAGGATGACCGCAGAGCGCGTTGACCAGCAGATCAGGGAATACAGGCAGGGACAGAGGATCACCGGCACCTGGAAATCGGGACAGAGGCTTATAGCTGCAATCAGCCCCAGCCCGCATTCGGTTTCGGTCATCAGGTGGGCGAAAAGAGTCTCGCACACCATGGACGCTACGTGGGTCGTAGTGTATGTTGAACACGCAGACAGCCTTTCAGCAGAACAGAAGGAGCAGCTTTCCAGGAACATAAAGCTTGCCCGTGAACTTGGCGCCGAAGTGGTAACGACAACAGGTGTAAGCATAGCCGACAGTTTGATCAGGGTTGCGCGCGAGCAGAACGCGAGCCAGATCCTCGTAGGCAAGCCGGACCGTTATGTCTTTTCCAGGGCGGCACGCCTGATTGACGACCTCATGCGGCGGAGCGCGGATCTCGATATTTACATCGTCGGCCAGGAAGCGGGCCAGACGAAGAGAAAGTTCTCGAGCCTCCTGCCGAAGCCTCAATCGAAGGCGCTACAATACCTGGCGGCCGTCGTCTTTGTGTTGGCGGCTGCCCTTGTTTGCTACCCGTTCCAGGAATTAATTGGCTACCGTACGGTGTCATTTGTTTTGCTCCTGGTTGTATCTCTCTTGCCTTTAAAGCTCGGACCGGGACCGACGGTTCTGGCCGCGGCGACCGGTGCGCTGTCGTGGGATTTCCTCTTTATACCGCCTCGCTTCACATTCTCGATCAGCAACCTGGAAGACAGCCTCCTGGCAGCCATGTTCTTCCTCGTAGCGACCGTGACAGGCGTATTGTCGGCCAGGGTGAGGAAACGCGAACAGGTTATCAGGCAGCGGGAGGCACGGACGTCGGCTTTATTCTCGCTCACCAAGGACCTCTCGTCCGCGCATTCCCAGGATGAAGTCATCCGGGCGGCCGTGACCAACATAAGGAAATATTTCGGGGGCGATGTGGCTGTAATACTTGCCGACGCGGAGGGAGAAATGGCGACGGCGGCTCATCCGGCGAGCTCTTTTCAACTCGATGAGAAAGAGTTCAGCGTGGCAGCCTGGGTTTACTGGAATGAAAAGAAAGCTGGTAAGGGTACCGACACACTTCCCTCCGCACAGGCTGCGTATTTCCCGATGTCGGGCCCGCGTTATCCCCTTGGTGTTGTCGGGATAAGACTGCACGATGAGGAGCTGTCGTTCGAGCAGGAATCACTCCTCGAGAATTTCATTTCACAGATTACGTCCGCGATAGAGAGGGAGCTTCTCAATGAAGTCAACCGGCGGTCCGTCGTCATCGCGGAATCTGAACGCCTCTACAAAACACTATTCAATTCAATCTCGCACGAGTTCAGGACACCTATCGCAACAATAATGGGCGCCACCGAGAATTTGCTGGCGGAGGGCAAAGGGCGCGTCGGCGAGTCGAATCAGGGCTACCTTAAAGAGATACACATAGCATCCGAACGGCTGAACAGGTTGGTTGCAAATTTACTGGACATGACGCGGCTCGAATCGGGCATGATACAACCCAGACTCGATTGGTGCGACCTGCAGGATATCGTCGGGCATGCCGTGAAGAGCCTCGAGAGGGAACTTGGAGGGCATAAGGTGGCGGTGAACTTTGCCGAGACTGTTCCGTTGATGAAACTCGATTTTGGTCTTATTGAGCAAGCTCTCACCAACCTTATCCACAACGCCGGGCTACACACACCGGCCGGAACGGAAATAACGATTAACAGTTTTCTCGAAGGAAAAGAGTGTGTCATTTCGATTTCCGACAATGGCCCGGGGCTGCCGGAGGGAGACATCGACAGGATATTCGAAAAGTTCTACCGTGCTTCAAACGGCAGGACCGGCGGTACCGGACTCGGGCTCACGATTGCGAAGGGATTCATAGAAGCGCATCACGGCACAATATCCGCGAGGAATAATCCGCAGGGCGGCGCCGAATTCATCGCGAGGCTGCCCGTGCCCGAGGCCGCCCAGAAAGGGCGCGAGGAGATCGCTTGAGCGACAAGCCGGTTATACTAGTGATCGACGACGAAGCTCAGATCCGCAGGCTCCTTGAGCTTACTCTGGAATCAAACGGGTACGCCGTGCGTTCAGTTGGCACGGGTAAAGATGGAATTGCGATGGCTGCGTCGGAACGGCCGGAGGTGATAATCCTGGATTTGGGTCTGCCGGATTTGGACGGCGTGGAAGTCCTCAAAAAGGTGCGGGAGTGGTCGGCAGTCCCAGTGCTGATACTCTCCGTGCGGGATGCTGAGAGTGATATCATCGCCTGTCTGGATGCCGGCGCAGACGATTACCTGACGAAGCCGTTCAGAACGGGGGAGCTTCTCGCGCGTGTCCGCAACGCGTTGCGGCATCGGCCATCATCGCAGGAGTCTCCGGTTTTTGTCGTACGCGATGTGCAGGTCGATCTCGCGGCGAGAACGGTCAGGAAGGGGAACGAGATTGTCAAGCTCACCGCGACTGAGTACGCGCTCCTTGCCCTCTTTGTGAAAAACGCCGGGAGGGTGTTGACGCACAGCTATATACTCGAACAGGTCTGGGGTCCGGCGTTTGCCGAGGAGTCGCAGTATACACGTGTATATGTCGGACAGCTCCGGAAAAAGATCGAGGACGATCCCGCCTATCCGAAGATCATCCTTACAGAATCGGGGATTGGGTACAGATTAAATACCGAACCGGACAACCGCTGAAACCTATTTTAAAGTATTAGTTTTGTCACGGGGAATTTATATTTGATCTGATTCTTGCAGCGGGTTTTGGTTGTGCCGTTTGTGCGAGGCGAGAGGGTGAGGAACAATTGCACAGATTGCTACAAAGTATTCTCAGTGGAACGCTGTGCTTCTCAGTGAGACTCTGTTAAATGTCCGGCTTTCAATCGAAGAAACTATTACACAGAGATCCCAGAGAGGAAACAGAGAGACACAGAGACGAGATTCCTCTGTGGAACTCTGCGCTTCTCCGTGGTACTCTGTGAAATGTTTAGGTTTCAATCGAAGAAACTATTACACAGAGATCTCAGAGAGGAAACAGACACTGAGATATATAAAAAGAGGATGTCACGTAGTGAGAGTAGTCGAAGTCTCGAAACGACTCATTTACACGTTTGTGGCTGCAATTCTGCTTGCCCCACTTGCCGCTCCGGTCTTCGCGCAGCAGGCGACGAAGTACGTGCTCACCGGCACGGTAAGCAGCGCCGCAACAAGCGAGCCGCTTCCGGGCGCGACGATCAGGGTAACCGGCACTACTCTCGGCACGACGACGAACACCGACGGCCGCTACCGCCTCCTCCTTCCTTCCGGGACGTACAACCTCCTCGTAAGCTACATCGGCTTCAACTCGAGCACGGCCAGGGCGGTAATCGCGGCCCGCGACACTACACTCGATATCGTACTCACACAAAGCCAGGTATCCCTCCCCGAGGTGGTCGTGTTTCCTCATTCGACAAATCCTGCCGACGAAATAATAGCGCGGGCCATCAGGGCGAAAAAGAGGTGGCTTGCCAGTCTTCGTGCGTATGATTTCGATGCGTACACGAAGACCGTACTGCGGGTGGTGGTCGGAAATAGCAACCCGGACACGACTATTAACGGAATACTCGAGACGCAGACCAGGGGCTATTGGAAAGAACCGGACTCATACCTCGAAGTGGTCACCGCCCGTCGACAGACCGCCAATTTCACTTCGGCGCAAAATGTCTTCACGGCCGGTCGGGTTCTTAATTTTAACGACGATATCGTTAAGATAGACAGGTTCTCAATCCCTGGCCCGACTTCGCCATCGGCGTTTGACTACTACCACTTCACTATCGTCGATACCAACTATGAGAACGATACCCGCATCTTCAGGATCGATTTGGAGGCCAAGGACAACTCGTCTCCGCTTTTCAAGGGCTACATCGATATAGCGGAAGGGAGTTACGCTATGGTGCATGTCAACCTGGGGCTGTCGGATCCAACCGCCCTTGATCCTCTGGAGGGGACGCGCTACGACGAGCAATTCGCGGAGTACGATGACATGTACTGGCTTCCGATCGAAATCAAAACGACATTCGTGGTCAAGTTCGTCGTGCCGCCGGTTCCCCCGATACTCTTCGAGAACGTATCGGTACTTTACGATTACCGGATGAACCCGGAGTTCCCGAAGGACTTCTTCGACCGGAGATTTATTTCTACAACCTCCGCCGGCGCGGATGCGGATTCGGCAGCCTGGCAAAAGGAGCAAGTACTCCCGCTCACACGCCGGGAGGTGCTCGCCTACGCCAGACTCGACAGCCTCACCAGGAACATGCCG
>JAJYGB010000463.1 GCA_021785235.1 Bacteroidota bacterium | reverse complement strand
GTAGGGCTCGATTCAGCCGCTTACGTCGGGCTTTGGAGATCGGGTTTGCCGATTCGCTGGTATCCCCCCGCAACTGAGAGCGGCGCGTTCGATCCGGCCAACGAACGCGGGACATACTGGAAAGCATCTCACGCGGAACTGTTCAAAGATCTTCCGGATCCACTGCGTGCCTGGATTACCTTCACATTCACTGGCAACTGGAGAGGTGATATCATACGCGCTCTTTCAGAATTGGGCAAGGGATCGGCATGGCAGGATCTTCTTGCGTCGGAACGGAACATGTGGTCGACAGCGTCCCTGGTCATGGCGTCGGGGCGAGTTCTCGCGCGTAGCGCTGAAGGCTGGCGCTTCATTCCAGAATCAGAGTCGTCGGGATATGAACTGTGGCCCTGGCGGCTCGATCAGATCGAGGCAAGCGTGAATGATGATGGTAAGGTCGGCTGGAAGCAGGTGACAAACGGCGGCAACGCAATGCTGTTCGGGCGGCAAGGAGGAACAGAATACGGCGTCGCAATGGCGGAGGCGTTTAACGCTTTACTGAAAACTATTCCGGTCTGACTCTCCTGAGCGGCGATGAAATGTTCGTGTTGATTCAGACCGCGAGTTCGTCCCCTATCCTTACCGTTTCTTTCACGAGTGTTTCGAAATCTTCCTTCCGGCTCCTGTGGTTCGTGTTTGCGACACGTATCGCGTACTTGCCGCCAAGTATCGTCGACGACGGCGAAGCGATCCCCTGTTCCTGAAGCGTCATGACGATCTCCTTGTTGAGCCGGTTGAGTTGTTCGGTGGACAATCCCTCTCTCCTGTAGCGGAAGCAGACCACATTCATGCTCACCGGAGTGAGGAGTTCGAGATACTCCTCTTTCGCGATCAATTCCGCGAGGTAAAACGCCTGCGCGATGTTCTGGCGGATAGCCGCCGTGTATTTCCGTATCCCGTGTTCCTTCAACGACATCCAGACTTTCAGCGCTTTGAACCCACGCGACAGTTCAAGTCCGTAATTCCCCATCGGATCCGGACCGGCGGCCAGACCTCTTTCGTGGTTCAGAAGGTAATTGGCCTCCACCGCGAACGCTCTTCTATGGGCATCGGAATTCCTGATCAGGACACAGCCGACTTCGAAAGGCATGTACATCCATTTGTGGAGATCGAACGCCACGCTGTCCGCCTTCTCGATTGCCTTGAGCTTCTCTGAATACTCCGGGACCATCTTCGCCAGCGCGCCAAAGGCGCCGTCAACGTGAAACCAGAGATTGTATTTCCTGCAGGCTGAAAGAAGTTCGTCGAGCGGATCGATGGCTCCCGTGTTTACCGTACCGGCGTTTCCGACGACACAGAACGGCGTATTGCCCGCGGCGATATCTGATTCAATCGCGGCGGCAAGCTCGTTTGGTTTGATCCGATAATTGTCATCCACACCGATCTTTCTCACGGAATCGGATCCTATTCCCATTACTTCGGCAGCCTTCTCTATGCAGCTGTGAGTCTCGGTTGAACAGTAGAGCGTCATCTTTCCTTTCACAGCTTGCACCCCCTCTCTGCGTATGTTGCTTCCCGGCTGATGGTTCCGCGCTACCACGAGAGCGGTGATATTCGCCATGGAGCCGCCGCTCACAAGGATTCCTGAAGATCTCATCGGGTAATCCATAATCTCCTTGCACCAGTTAATGACCTGGGATTCGACGTACATCGCCGAGTGCTCACCGATGGCGGTGTTTGGGTTCATCGTCGCCGCGAGCATTTCGGCGAGGACTCCGAACGGCGTTCCGGTTCCCTGCACCCAGGCCCAGAACCGCGGATGTATATTCCCGCTCGGATAGGGAAGTACGTGCTTCTTGAATTCATCATAGATTTCTGCGATGTTCCCCGGCGTCTGAGGAATCCCGCCTTTCAGGAATTCCTTTGTGACTTCGGGAATTTCTCTCCATGATGGTTCGCTTCGGATATTCTGCAGGAGATCCATCATCTCGTCGACCATTTGGTGGCCGACCCTACGGACCTCGCCCCAGTCGACCGGGTCGAGTGAAATTTCGTCGGATAGATACACTTGTGGATTTTTCATTTTGCGCTTTCGTCGGATTTCAGAAACAAATTATAGACATCAAATTATCCATATCCGGTTTCAAGAAAAAACCGGAGACTTCTTTCGGTCCGCAGGCCAGATAATCCGTCTGGCAGCGTAATGTGACGGAGTGTTGCATTGATATGCTCTTCGAGTTATACTCACATCATTAGGGAGGTTTGTGGATATGCGAAGGCAAAGTGTCCTGCTAATAGCAGCCATATTATGGCAATTGTTCACATCCGGAGCAAAAGGTCAATCGGTTGCCTCAAACACCTGGAGACAGGTGGACTCCGGCTGGGCGGGTTTCATAGGCACGATCGATGCAAGCCAGAATCGGGTCTTCGTCGGCGCCGGAATCGGTGGAAACGCGAACCCGGCTGATACTTTAGGTTATATCAGTGGAAACGGAGGTCTATACCGATCTTCCGACGACGGAGAAAAATGGACCAAACTGAACTTTACCGACGGCGCGGCAGTGAGCCCCGTTAAAATGTTCGGTTCACGCGTGCTTGCAAGCACATTCCAGGGTCTCTTTCTCTCGAGAGACAACGGAAGCACATGGGTAAACACCGCGAAGAATATTTTTGCTTTTTCGTTCGTGGTTTCCGGGCCAACAGTCATTGCGGGGACGATGGGAATTTGGGGCGGAGCATACAGGTCAAACGACTTCGGAGAAAGCTGGGCTCAAGCCGGCACAGGCCTTCCCGACGGGGAGGTGGTTTCACTAATAGCCGCGGGTGGAATCATATTCGCAGCAACATGCTACGGGACGGGTGGTGGAAACGGAGTCTTTGCCTCTACGAACGATGGAAGTTCCTGGGCGCCTGCTAACACGAGCTTCGATGCGTATGCCCTTGCGGTAAATGGAGAAGGCGTTCTTGTCGGGACGGACAAGGGTCTCTACTCTTCGGTCGACGGAGGAAAGACATGGGACCGCATCGATCATGGATTCCAGACAGATACGGTTACTTCGATAGCAGTCAGCGGAGGGAAGATTTTTGCCGGGACCAGTCACGGTATCTATATTTCTGAAAATGGTGGAACGAGCTGGAGCTCGTATAACGAAGGGCTGGGTAGTATCTGGATTCACGCGCTTGCGGTGAGCGACTCCTTCATTTATGCGGGGACCTATGGTTATGGTTTGTGGAAGCGTGCGTTGAATGTGGGCGCCGCTCCGGGCTTTACCGTTCGCCCGCGGAATCTGGCTTTTGACGTGACTGAAGTCGGTGTGACAGGTGTTGACAGCGTATACCTTAGGAATGACGGGACTGGTCCGCTTGTCGTGGATTCCGCGATGACCACAACTGGCAATTTCCGGCTGACATGGCCCGCCGGAATTACGACTCCCCTGACAATATCTTCGTCTGACAGCCAGAAATGTTATGTTTTGTTTTCACCGTCTTCAAAGGGGCCTCAGTCGGATTCAGCCCGGTTCTTTCATGATAACTCCGTCAATCCTTACGTACTCGCGCTGACGGGCGAAGGGTCGGTCGCGCCTCAAATGAAAGGATGGGTGCCATGCGCCGGATTCAATTCGGGTTTCCTTACAGTTGAGGGTTCGGATTTGTTCGCCGCGAATATTGAAAACGAGATTGGGGTTTATCTTTCTACTGACTTCGGGGTCAGCTGGACGAAGAAGGGAAATACAGGGGTTTCAGGTAGGCCGCTCGCTCTCGCCTGCAGCGGAAGCGTCGTTCTCATGGGGACGCCTTACGGCGTCTTCGTTTCTACGGATTATGGTGCCGGTTGGCATTCATCGAACAGCGGGCTGCCGATGGGAAGCAGATACAATCTTGTTTACGCTTTTGCCTTTGAGGACGGGAAAGCCTTCGTTTCATTTAGCGGCAGCGACTACGGAGTTTTCGTTTCTGTTGACAACGGTGCGAATTGGACCGCAGGTGGATTGAGAGAACACGTACCATCATGCCTCATTTCCGCCGATTCGGATTTATTTGCCGGAACGTTCGACGGCTGGATTCTTCTTTCAACCAATGGAGGGAGCAGCTGGACAGCGATAACCACCTCATTAGGCCGGACCGCTGTCAATTCCATTGCGTCGATAGGTGCACACATATTTGCCGCGACAGCCGACAGCGGAGTGTTCGTATCCCACGATGACGGCAAGAACTGGAAAACAGGCAACGAAGGCTTAACATCCAAGGCGATCTCATCTCTCGCCGTAAAAGGGTCAAACGTTTTCGCGGCCACGGCCGGCGGCGTATTTCTCTCTACTGATTACGGCTCCATTTGGAGTAATGTAACCGACGGAATGATTGGGAGCGGCAACATTGCTGTGTGCGGGGAGTTTTTGTTTGCTGCTACTTACGAATCGGGGCTGTGGCGCCGCGCCCTTTCAGATTTGATAGACAAAGTCGATGATTACCAGGTGAGACTGCCGGTCTCCTACATCCTTCATCAGAACTATCCAAACCCGTTCAATCCGTCGACGGCTATTAGCTATGAGCTATCGGCCAAGGGTTATGTGACTTTGAGAGTGTACGACGTACTCGGCAGAGAGGTGAGGACTCTCGTAAATGAAGTCGAGAAAGCGGGACGTTACGAAATCAGGTTCGACGGAAGCGGCCTTGCGAGCGGTGTGTACTTCTACCGTATTCAAGCGGGGACATATTCGGCAGTCATGAAGATGTTGCTGGTCAAGTAGAGGCGCCCTGCGATCTGAATTCCGTCGCACTTCTCGTGTGGCTCACGCGAGTCTACTTATGCCTTATCTTCAGCCACAGTATCGCGAGCGTGAGGACCAGTGTGACACCGTTCGCGAGTATTATAGGCAGGGAACGGAGTCGGATGCCGAAGACGAGCCACAGGAAGACGCCCGTGCACATCATCAGGTACATTCTCAAGCTCACGTCCTTCGTCGAACGGGTTCTCCACACCTTCATGAACTGTGGAACGTACGCCAGGGTCGTGAATATCGCGGCGATGAATCCTATGATTTCGGTCAGCTGCACCGGTTCTCTTTCTAATCTACTCTTCTGATTTCCGACATCTTCTCCGCGACCATCCTCGCGTTGTGATCTTCGAGGCTCTTCAGCTCTCTGATGATATTCGCGTAGTCCTCGTCGTTACGGTTCTGGCTCATCTTATATGCCGCCTCGACTCTTTCTATCTCCATCTCGAAGCCGACTATCCCGCCGATTTGTTTTTCTATTTCGCTGTGAAGGACTTCGTGTGTCAACGGATGAGAGGAGATCTGTTCGTGGAAATGCGTCATGCTCTCCAGAGACCTCCTCAGGGCTTCGCCTTCCGCTATCCTGAGCCTCCCATACACGTGCACGCTCATGTAATTCCATGTCGGAACGTTCGGGTGGTTGTACCATGAAGATGAAATATAATGCTGGATGGGGGAAAGGAAAATTGCCAGCGCCCGCGGTTGACCCTCGAACAACTTCCAGTGAGAATTTCCCTTCGCCACATGTCCCGAGAGGATCGTCCTCCCTTCCGAATTGGTCTCCAATTCGAGCGGTAAGTGGGTCGCGACCGGGAATTGTTCGCCGCGGCTGACGAGCGTCGCGAGGGGATTTTCGCGTATGAACCGGACGATCTCCGGCCAGTCGTCTATTTTGAAGTATGCAGGTACGTACATTTGTAGGGCCTTTTCATGTCTGGGATTGTCTCCAGTGTATGAGAATAAGAAAAGATATGGCAGGTTTCAACCGTTCCACTACCGGGGCGAAGATATAGAAAGTGTCGGCGCGTCTCAGTCTTCACCGTAGATTCTCGCCGCCTCCCATCCGATGATCGCAACTTTGCGCGTGTCGCCCCAGTGGTATTCACCGATGACACCCGTCGAAAGGATGACCCTGTGACACGGGATGAGATACGCGACCGGATTACTTCCGATCGCCGCGCCGACGGCTCGCGAAGCCGAGGGGCGGCCAACGGCCCTGGCTAC
>JAJYGB010000655.1 GCA_021785235.1 Bacteroidota bacterium | reverse complement strand
AGAGGTGAAATGGAAGAAGCCTTCCAAGCCAAGCGGAGTCCCTGTCTGGTCTCACGAAGGAATATTATGCGTAGCAGATACGCTCAAGAACGCCGTGAGGCTGACGTTCCCGAAAGGCGCTCAAATCAAAGATCCGAAGAAACTCTTCAATACCCGGCTCGACAGCAAGTCGGTTCGCGCCATCGACTTCTATGAAGATGCTAAGGTGGATGAGGCGGCGCTGAAGGCAATTATTCTCGATGCCGTGCGGCTGAATCTGCGAAAGGCAAATGAGACTTAATTGATAAATTGAAATTGCAGCAGACAGCAAGTTCACCCACCATTAACCGGCTCATCCATCGACCTGCAGGCCGCGTGCCTTTAAACATTTCGCAGAGATAAGCACAACGTCTACTCTTTTCTTCGTGGATCTCTCTTTTGTTCCTCCGTGGACCTCCCGAAGGGTCCTTCGGACTGTGTAATATTGTCGGTGCCTGCCTGGCAGGGAGGCCGAGCGAAGATACTAACATTTCACAGAGTTCCACAGAGGATCACAGAGGGACACAGAGAATTTGTTCTTCTCTCCGTGGATCTCTGTATTCTTCCTCCGTTGTTCTCCGTGTAATTCCCTGCCTCCTGCCTGTCCAATTTTCTTCCCCCTGATCGTCTATAGATTGAAGCTGATACCGGAAATAATGGTTTCGGCGGTGCAAGAAATACTAAAATGAGGAGCGAAACATGAGTTCGCAACTGGCATACACAGAATCGGCTGCTGCTGACACGGCTGGGCCCTTCCTTCCACCTATCGAAAAGCCGAAATCGCTTTTGATGAAACTGGTGTACTTCTTCCTGAAGAAGCAGTTCGGAAAAGTAATGACACCGCTGGCAGTTCACTCAGCTCGGCTGCCGAATGCGTTCGGGTTGTTCTACACCAAAGTGGGGAGGCTCGACGGCAAGCTTAAGCTGCCGCAGGAAACCGCGATGCTTATCCGCGAGCAGGTCGCGAGGATCAACGTCTGTCTATTCTGCATGGACGCGACGAGGTTCGCCGTGATACACAAGTCGATGAACATCGCGAAGTTCGATGCACTGGAGGATTACCGCACCAACCCGCTGTTCAGCGACGCGGAGCGGGCGGCTCTCGACTACGCGACTGAGCTGACGAAAAACAAGCGTGGCGACCCGGAGCTCTTCGCTCGCATGAAAAAGTACTACTCCGAACGCGAGCTGTGCGAGATAATCTGGCTCATCGCGAGCGAACATATTTACAACCTGACAAACGTCGGTTTGAATATTCATTCAGACATGTTGT
The DNA here is from genome assembly GCA_021785235.1 of Bacteroidota bacterium. The sequence goes on along the minus strand of JAJYGB010000655.1, from coordinate 4,690 downwards.
GTGACATAAGAAAGAAGAAATAAGCCGGATAGCGCCACTCGAGAGATAGATTTCACGGAGTTCCACTGAGGAGCACAGTCCACAGTACCCTGCGGCAGTACCACTGAGAAATGTTTTTCTCTCCGTGTATCTCCGTGTAATTTGTTTGCCGGGGTCCACTGCATTTGCGTGCAAGGCAGAAATCTGAAACTGGTTTCGTGAAGAAAAGGAGAAGGACAATGACTGACTCTAACACAAAGGAAGTCATCGCAAAATACTTCGACGCCGTCGCGAAGAAAGGCGACTGGCAGTCTCTGATCTCGGGCGACATGGCATTTTCAATGCCCGGCCGGACTACCCGCGGCAGAGCGTCCTACGTCGAAATCACCGGTGGATTTCTCCAGGCAGTGACCGGAGTGAAGATCAAAGAGTTTATCGGCGAAGGCGAGAAAGCTTGCATCATTGCCGAGTACAATCTCCTTTCTCCCAAGGGGAACACCTCGACGAAGGAGGTTGTTGAGATTTTGTCGGTAAATGGCGACAAGCTTGCGTCGTCATCCATTTACTTCGATACCGAAGATTTCAAAGCCTTCATGGCCAATTAAACAGAGGGATTATGCCTTACAACGAGGCGCTAGCTAACCGCATCAGAGGAGCACTGGCGGGTTACGGGAAGGTCGAAGAGAAGAACAGGTTCGGCTTCCTTGTTTTCATGGTGAAAGGCAGGATGTGCCTCGGAGTGCGCGGCGACGAGATGATGTGCCGTATCGGTCCCGATTCGATGGAGTCCGTCCTGCGGCGCGACGGATGCGCCCCGCTCAGGATGATACGGAAAACGTCGTTGAATATGATCATGGTCGAAGAGACTGGAATGAAGACGAAGAAGGAGTTCGACTTCTGGATCGATCTCGCCCTGCAGTTCAATCTCGGGAAGGGAGCCGGTGCGCACGGGAAAGCAAACGCAAAGAGGAGCCGAAAGTGAAAGAGTACATACTTTTGTTCAGGGGCGGTTTCGAGCGTATCATTGACCAGTCGCCTGAGGAATTCTCAGCCAACATGGAACAGTGGAAGTCGTGGCTTTCCCGTCTCGGCAAAGCCGGGAAGGTGGTGGCGGCACAGCCGCTGATCCCGACTGGGAAACAGGTCGTCGGGAAAGGAAGAACCGTCGTGGACGGTCCCTTTGCGGAAGGAAAGGAGATCCTCGGAGGGTACCTGATTTGCAAAGCTGACACTTACGACGAGGCCATCGCGATCGCGAACGGCTGTCCGGTTCTCGACACCGGAGGAATAGTCGAGATAAGGGAAGTCGCGACGATGGAAGACATGCCGAGAGAATACTTCAAGTCTAGAAACGGGATTCAGCAAAACGGTCCTAAGTTATGACATCTTCGACTCGTTGTCCAATTCCTGAGAGTCTGAACGTCATCATGTTGACATAAACAAAAAAAGACGGAGGAATTATGAAGGACTATTTGCTCCTGTTCAGGTTCAAGGCAGAATTCGACGACAGCGAATTTTCTCCCGAGGAGTTTCAGAAGGAAGCGATGAAATGGCAGAAGTGGCTGGAACAGCGCCTGAAAGATGGCAAGCTTAATCCAGGTCAGCGGTTGACGAAAGCCGGAAAGGTTGTTAGCGGGACGAAGAAGAAGGTAAACGACGGACCATTCGCCGAGGGAAAGGAAGTGATCGCGAGCTTCTGTGTGATAAAGGCGGCGAGCCTTGACGAGGCGGTTGAGTTCGCGAGGGAATGCCCGATACTCGAGCGCGACGGTAGTGTTGAGGTAAGAGAGGTAATGACCTACTGATCGCCGACCGGCGAAATCCTAAACTTGAAACTCTAAATCCCAAACAAATTCAAACGACAAAACACAAAATACCAACGTTATCTAACCGCCCGGTTTGGAGTGTTCGTCCGTGGGATTTAGAATTTGTTTAGAGTTTAGAATTCAGTGCTTGGGATTTATCCGGTGCTCGAAGTGGTCAGCGTACGTTGAAGCAATCGATGGAAAAACGCGATAACGTAGACAAACTTGTCGATCATCTCTTCCGTCACGAAGCCGGAAAAATGGTATCGGTCCTGACGCGAGCGTTCGGTACGGAGAACCTGGAACTTGCGGAGGATGTGGTACAAGATGCGCTGCTTCAGGCTGCCCAGGTGTGGGCTTTAAGAGGCGTGCCCGATAACCCTTCCGCCTGGCTTTACCAGGCCGCTAAGAACAGGGCGATCAACATACTCAGACGCGACGCGAAGTCAGTTCGTTTCACATCCTCCGAAGAGGGTTCCATTCCCGATAGGGAAGCGTCTCTTCAGGAAAGGATTGAGGAGACCTGGGATGAAGATCTCATCAAGGACGACATGCTCAAAATGATGTTCGCCTGCTGCCATCGAGGCATTCCCGAAGAGAACCAGATCACTCTCATACTCAAAACTCTCTGCGGTTTCAGCACGAAGGAAATTGCAAGGGCGTTCGTGACATCGGAGGACACGATTTCGAAGCGGCTTTACAGGACGAAACAGTTCTTCAGACAGAACGACATCCGTTTTGATGTCCCGCCGGCCGGGAAGCTCAAAGAACGAACCGACGCAGTTCTCAATTCTATTTATCTCCTCTTCAACGAAGGTTACAATTCAACCGATTCTGAAGAACTAGTCCGAGAAGACTTAATGGAAGAGGCGATGCTGCTCTGCAAAATGCTCGGTGAGAATCCGCTTACTGAGATCCCGGAAACTTTCGCTCTTATGGCGCTCATGTGTTTCCACTTTTCTCGTAATTCGACACGGGTCTCGCCCGCTGGAGATATCGTGCTCCTTCAGTACCAGGACAGGAGCAAATGGAATTCGGAGCTCATCGCACTCGGAAACGAATACATGGCAAAGTCTGCCTTCGGGGATAGCGTAAGCAGGTATCACATCGAAGCCGCGATCGCGTTCGAACACTGCACCGCTAAGACCTATGAAACGACAAAGTGGGAGCGGATTCTCGAGCTGTATGAATGGCTCTGCCGGGACTACCCGTCGCCTGTCCATGCGCTGAACCGTGCCGTGGCCGTAATGCGCGTGCGCGGACCCGCAGCGGCGCTGTCGGCATTGGATGCCATCCCAGACAAAACGAGACTCGAGGCATATTACCTGTACCATAGCCTTCTCGGCGAGATCTATTCACGGCTTGGCAAAACCGATGAGGCCGATATCGAGTTCACAACCGCATTCGGGCTCACAAATTCCGATTCCGAGAAAAAACTGCTCAGCGGAAAAATAACACGAAAGGAACATCACTCAGATTAGGATATCTCATTGAATCTTCACTGACAATTATCTCAACAATTCGGCCTTAATGTCTTCCTTGTCTTTTATCGTGACCACGATTAGCTTTTTCGAGTAGTGTCCTATTTGATTTTCTTTACCATATGATTTGAAATGCCCCCCGGGGACCACGAAGAATCACCAAGTTCTTTTCACTAAGAGTGACCAATGCTGCTCTCGGCGGACTTTGCGGTCAAAGAGGAACTTTCTCAGGAAATGATAATTGAATTTTGGACACTGCCCTTTTTCGACACAACACCATTAGAAAAGAGGATTTCTATGAGATGCCCCGAGTGTGGAGCGGAGATGACAAATCAGCTCCGTCACGGAATAGCCGTCCAGAGCTGCTCTAATGACCATGGAATGTGGTTTACGATGAGCGAACTGGATGAACTTGAGAACGAAGCCTTCAGTGATGAAGAGGAAAAAGGTTCACTGATGTTATCGAGCATCCCGGCGAAGTACAGCTGCCCGGTGTGTGAATCTAGTTTGAGGCAGTTCGATTACAGGATGTATGACCTTGTTCTCGAATACTGCGAGAACAGGCATGGTTTCTGGCTAGAGGCCGGAGAAGACGACCGCATACTCGTACTTATGAAGGAGCGGAAAAGAGACGAACAGCGGAAATTCAGCGCCGAAGCAAACTGGCAATCGACGGTTAAACATCTGCAGTCCCATTCGCTATTCATGAAGTTGAAAGATTTGATGAGAGGGTAGAGGAGTTCTACCTCACGGGTCTTACTGACCAATCTTCAAATCGCCAGATCAAAAGGGAGGTCGGAAATATCTCTGAGGCGTCTGCCGTTGATCATCATGTCCAACTGCTCTTGATCTGTTTCATTTCCTTTTTCTTGTACCGCCGCCTGCAATTCGGGCAGTGCGAAATGGTACACGCAATCGATGTCCCCGGTCCCAAGAGCTACGGAGGCAATTCGGCTAGGAAGAGGCTCAGCGGTTACGACGGATATGTGGGGAGTGTTGCCCTTTCGGTTTCTTATCAGATTCAGTGCTTCAGTTCTGGCATTCTGCGCCCGGTCGCTTCGCATTGTCAACTTACAGGAAATGCTAGCATGGAGAATCATACTGGTGCTATTTGATTGCCTGAGAGGCGTGAACGTGGCGTGACGACCTCCTTTGAGCAGCTCTCCGGTTCGGTCTAGCTCCGAGTCGGCCAAAGGTGTCCGTGAAACAACCACATCAGGAGTAACAAGATAGTCCCCCAGCAGACTCTTCAAATTTGTACGAGTGTCTTTGGGAACTTCACCCTTAAGAATATTCGTGAGCTCTCCAAGATGCTTGTACTGCGCAAAGTCAGATATTTCCTCGTGCACAGAAAACCTCCATTTCCCCGGGCGGACATTCTTCAAATAAGTAAAGACCTCTTCGAGAAAATCCCTGGTGAGTTGC
>JAJYGB010000326.1 GCA_021785235.1 Bacteroidota bacterium | reverse complement strand
GAAACGTTGGAGAGGTAGAAGTGCTGCTTGCCGACCAGTTTGCCGTCGCGCACCTTGAATATCACGCCGCAGCCGTCGTCGCCTTCGCTGACGGCGGCGATTATATCCCGCTCCACAAGTTCGAACGAAACCATCTTCTGCTTTTCGGTATAGACTTCGATCGCCTCGATTTTCTTCTTAGCCTCGCCGGCTTTTTCGAACTCGAGCCGTTCCGAGTAAATTTTCATGTCTTCGGTCAGCTGCGCGACGAGGTCGTGGGTCTTGCCCTGCAGGAGCCGATCGATTTGCGAGATCATCGCGTTGTAGTCTTCCAGAGAAACAATGCCTTCGCACGGTCCGCCGCATTTCCCGATATGGTAGTCGAGGCAGATCTTCCATTTCTTTCTGGCTATTCCTTCGACTGTGAGCGGAAGCCGGCAGCTCCTTATCTGGAAGATGTCGCGCACCGATTTCAGGGCGAACCGCATCGTCTTGACATCAGTGTACGGCCCGTAATAACGCGATCCGTCCTGCCTTACCTTTCGCGTGACGTAAACCCTGGGAAAAGGCTCGTTCGTGACGACGATGTAGGGGTAGCTCTTATCGTCGCGGAGGTCGATGTTGTATCTTGGCTTGAGTTTTTTTATGAGAGTGTTCTCAAGTATCAGCGCCTCCATCTCCGTGTCGGTGACGATGACCTCCAGGCCGGCGATCCTGGATACGAGCGCCCTCGTCTTCGGGTCGTGGTTGTGCCCCTTTTGGAAGTACGACCGAACGCGGTTGCGGAGGATCTTAGCCTTGCCTACATAGATGATTTTATCTTCGGCGTTTTTGAACTGGTACACGCCCGGCAGGCGCGGCAGGTTGTCGAGCTTTTCTCTAAGCCCGAACCCTACTTCCTGGATCTCTATGTCTTGGTAAAGGTTTGGCATTGCAAACTCAAAAATCAAAATTTAAATGTCAAAAAGAGGTGCGAGCCGCGTAGTATGATGTTCGGCCATTTCTGACTTTTTACTTTTGACCTTTGACTTATTTCTGTTTCTCACTCAATTCGACGAGTACACCGCCCGTCGTCCGCGGGTGTATGAACGCGATTAGGTGTCCGTCGGCTCCCAGGCGAGGCTGGTCATCTATGAGCTGGAATCCTGCCGCCTTAAGGCGGGCAAGTTCCGCCCTGATATCCCCGACCTCGAAGCAGATGTGGTGAATACCCTCGCCGCGCTTCTCGATGAACGTGGCTATTGCGGAAGAAGGATCCGTCGGACCGGCTAGCTCGAGGCGCGACTCACCCACCGGGAGCATTCCTACCCTCACCTTTTGATCTGGGACTTCTTCGACCAATTCCACCTTGTTGCCGACAAGGGTTTCGAAAGCTTTTCTTGCCGTCTCCAGATCTGCTACTGCGATGGCGATGTGACTGATTCTGAGAAAGCTCATTCTTGACCTCCGAAAAAATTTAGCCGATTTGCGCGCCAAAGTCTATGCAGGTCCCGTGACAAAAAAGGTCGTCCCGCACGCCCGCGGGACGACCTCCAGTGATTAAATCTGTTCCGATCCCTCTTAAAAGGGAAGGTCGTCCTGCTCTTCAGAGACCGAAGGGGCGGCGCCGGTTGCCGGTTCTTCCTTCTCACCGCCGTCCTGGCGCGAACCCAGCATCACGAGATCGTTTACGACAACTTCGGTAACGTAACGCTTGTTCCCGTCCTTGCCTTCGTAATCCCTGTACTGGATTCTTCCTTCAACGTACACCTTACGGCCCTTCTTGAGGTACTCGGAGGCTATCTCAGCGAGTTTTCCCCAAACGACTATATTGTGCCACGATGTTCTTTCCTGCGGATTGCCCTCCTGATCCTTCCACTGCTCGCTTGTCGCCAGACTAAAGTTGGCAACTGCAGACCCGCTCGGTGCATAGCGCAGCTCGGGATCTTTTCCGAGATTGCCAATCAGTATGACTTTGTTTACACTACGAGCCATTACTACTCCTTCCTGTTTTTAGTGTTAATAAATTGAAAATAACAGCGAACCGAGTTTTTAACAATCCGTCCCAACAATTTACGAGTGTCTCATAGCCGGCTGAAAACCGGTTTTTAGCCGACCATCCGGAAAAGTCATGGACGGCAAACAGAGGAGCGATCCGTTTCGGACTCCGCTCCTCCGTTCACATCATCAGGTCTGCGCTAGAGTGTGACTCCAATATCGGGAGCGACCTTTTTGAGAGCTTCAACAACCGCCGGCAGATCATCTTTGAATATCATGATTCTCTGCCTGTCGAATTTGCCCTCCTGGTTTTTCTTGCTCTCCGTGAAGATCAAGTACTTCGATCCCTTTTTCGATTCCTTCACGTCGATGAAGTACGTTCGCTGCCACGCCGGGATCTTGATTGCTCCAGATTCCTCGTTACCCATTTTTCCCTCCTGTTTACTTTCCGTTTAGAAAGGCCTCAAACCAGGGAGATTTCGCCATTTTCTCTATCCTGCGAAATGGCTCCCGAAGCATAGCTTCCGAGGCCACTATCAGCAAGAAAGTAATTGAGGGTTTTGTTAAAGTCAAATGAACGGACTAATTTTACAATCGAATTTCCACGACCCAACTCCGGTAGCTAAGATGAGAAAAGCCCGCGAGGAATTCCTTCCACCGGGCTCTTCCGAATTTTTATTCCGGGTTATTCGGTTACTTCCCCTGGGCAGTCCTGATCACGAGGATAGCGGTAAGAGCAATCGAGGCGACTGACCCGATAGTCCCGATAATATCCTTCATAAGATTCCACGAGTACAGTTCCGGTTTGATGGAGACACGCGGGACAAACACAAGATCCCCCGGCTCAAGATGAGTATCGCCGGGTTTGTACCACTGGTAAGTCCCGTGTTTCAATATCCTTGTCTCTCCATCTTCCGCACCTTCCGTGACGCCTCCGGCCGCCGAAATATAATCCGAATAACTCCAGCCCTCATGGTAGCCGACGTAGCCGGGATATTTTACCTGTCCGAACACATAAACGGCGCGCCGGCTCTGCGGTATGTAGATGCTGTCGCCGCTCTGCAGATAGCAGTCGTATTTTTCATTCTTGTCGGCAAAGAGTTTCACGAAATCCGTGGAAACGATTTCGTTTCCGGCCCTCATGTTGAGTTCGTTAGAGGCGTATCCCAGTGCCTCGGCATTGATGTCCGTTGCCCTGTTTACGTACCAGGAGGGATACTGCAACCTCGACGGATCAGTAGTGTTTGGCTCCCTGGTTCTGTATACCACCGCGTCCGGCAACGAGGCCCAACGTGTGAAACCTCCAGCCATGCTGATCATCTCGCTCAGCTTTGTCGAATCGGGCGAGATCGGATAAATCCCGGGGGCACGGACTTCGCCGGTCACCCATACATAGTAGTTGTTCATTTTCTTTCTGTCGATAGGAACAACCACTCTGGAATTGGAAGGCAGCGGCATTTCCAGGGCCGAAGAATCTTTCAGGTCGACAATTCTCTCTTCGTACTTCTGCCCGTTGTATGTGAAAACCTCTACTCGCTCAGAATCGGCGACAGAGGTCAACCCCTGACAAATTTCCAGCAAGTCCCTTAGCCGGTCACCCGGCACATACTCGTAGGTACCCTGCATCTTCACCGCCCCCGAAATACTGAGGCTACCCTGCGAAAAGTTTTCGAGCGGCACAACAATGGCGTCGCCCTGCTGAAGATACGGATCCTCCGACACATCGCCCGCCTGATAGAACTTCAGAAGATCCACGTTCTGGGATGTACCATCATTGTGGATCAGCTTGATCCTTCTGAGTGAAAATGGCGGCGGCGCCGAGGAATCGCTGGTGCTTAGCCGGAGGTTGGAAAGAGTAAACACCCTGTCCACACGGTCGAATGCGGTCGCGATATAGCGGGCAGGCGTCTTGACCTCTCCCGCGATAACGACGTAGAAACTCCTGGGGTATACCAGCGTGAGCGTGATCTCCGCCTTCTTGAATTGTTCACCGAGGCGCTGCCTCGCTTCTGCCTTCGCCTCCGCGAGAGTCATGCCGCCGACCCTCAGAACTCCGAACAGCGGAATGACCAGCGTCCCTTCCGGCGTAACGCTAAGAGTATACGATATGGGTGTGGCTCCCCATATGCCAACGTTCAAGAGATCGCCCGGACCGAGGATGTATTTGTTCGTGTCGACGGGAGCATCGTAAGGCGAAGGTTGAATCGTTACACCCTGGGTTTGAAGGTTGCGGTACAGATCCGAACTCGATGTGAACATGCTGGTGGTCTGGCTCCGCATTGCCGACAATTGCCCGGTCTCCGAGTAAGGAGATTGAAGAACGCCCGTCCCGGTTTGTTGTTGCTGCTGCTGCTGGGACGGCATTTGGGCAAACGAGACCGCGACGGAGGCATAAAATACGGCCACGAGGGCGAGAAATTTTTTCATGTCTGGCTTTACACTCGATTGTATATAGATGATAGAAACATTTGCTGAAGGTTAATAATAATAGTAAGAAACAAAACTGGTTTACTCAAGGTATTTCGCATCATGTCGCGGGTTTGCCATGCCGCAGGAATTCGGTATATTTCCCGGTAAAATGGAGAAATAGACATGTTCGAACACAGGAAAGAGCCTCTACTTCCGAGGTCAAGATACCTGGGACGAGTCGCAAAACACGGCCTGTTCGCGTTCACGATAATATTTGTCTCCCTCGCAATCGGGATAACAGGCTATCATTTTCTGGAAGGGTTGGGCTGGATCGACGCGACGGTAAATGCCGCCATGATACTGGGCGGGATGGGGCCCGTCAACCCCCTGCGGACCGACGCGGGAAAGCTGTTCGCCGCCGCCTACGCACTCTTTTCCGGAATCGTCTTCCTGGTCGCAGTCGCGGTCCTTTTAGCTCCCGCATTCCACAGGTTCCTGCATAAATTCCATCTCGACTCGGGAAAATAGGCCGCATAGAGAGCCGCCGGAATTCTAATGCTCCCCCATCCGGGTAGCGAGGGCAAGGAAAGGAACCGGTTTCTTTAACACCGCGGATTCATGCAACCGTCGTATTAATTATTTATATTTCAACACGATAAAAATCTGCCAGTAAGAGGTACGAAGGAGAAACAGAAGAATGAAGAGCGGTCTCAATAAATACAGCTCACAATTGACTCAAAAAGCTTCACAGCCAGCCTCACGCGCGATGTTGTACGGTGTCGGATTGAAGGATGAAGACATGAACAAGCCCCAGGTCGGCATCGCGAGCATGGGATATGAAGGAAATACATGCAATATGCACCTGAACGACCTGGCTAAGATCGCGAAGCAGGGTGTCCAGGAAGCCGGAATGGTCGGGCTGATATTCCACACCATCGGGGTCAGCGACGGGATGGCGATGGGAACGGAAGGGATGAAATCGTCGCTCCCTTCGAGAGAGATCATTGCCGACTCGATCGAAGCCGTTATGCGCGCGCAGTGGTACGACGCGAACGTATCGCTCCCCGGCTGCGACAAGAACATGCCCGGCTCTGTGATGGCAATGGGAAGAGTGAACCGTCCGAGCCTGATGATCTACGGAGGAACGATACGCGCCGGCCATTGGGGCGGAAGAAAGCTCGACATCGTCTCCGTGTTCGAGTCATACGGTGAGTTTATCGCGGGCAGCATTAAAGAATCGGAAATGAACGAAGTCGTCAGACACGCCTGCCCCGGCCCGGGCGCCTGCGGCGGAATGTACACGGCAAACACCATGGCAACCGCTATCGAGACGCTGGGCATGTCGCTGCCATACAGTTCTTCACTCCCGGCGGACAGCGAGGCGAAGAAGAAGGAATGCCTTGCTGCGGGAAAGGCGATCTTGAACCTGCTGGAAAAAGAGCTGAAGCCGCGCGACATAATGACAAGGCAATCCTTCATAAACGCGATAACGATGGTGACCGCGCTTGGCGGTTCCACCAACGCGGTGCTACACCTGATCGCAATCGCTAAGTCCGTCGGAGTCAAACTGACTATAGATGATTTCCAAAACGTCAGCAACCGTGTTCCGTACATCGCGGAACTGAAGCCGAGCGGAAAAT
>JAJYGB010000295.1 GCA_021785235.1 Bacteroidota bacterium | reverse complement strand
TTACCACATTGGGAAGTGCGGCGGCCCATGCGAGGGGATCGTGTCGCTCGGGGATTACAACGAGATGATCTCGCAGGTGGAAAGACTTCTCCAGGGTAAGACTCACGACCTCATCGCGCAGCTCAGCGAAGAGATGAACATACACTCCGAACGGCTTGAGTACGAAAAAGCGGGAGAGATGAAGAAGAAGATCGAGGCGGTCAAGGTATACACCGAAAAACAGAAGATGGTTTCGTTCGAGCTCATCGAACGCGACATAATAGCCGCCGTCAGTGAAGACGACGACGGCTGCGGCGTGATATTCAAGGTGCGCGACGGGAAACTTATCGGCAAGCAGCACTTCTATCTTTCCAACGTTTCGGAACGGTCGGAGCCGGAGATGATCGGGACGCTCATCGAGAGGTATTACATCAATGCCGATTACGTCCCGCCGGAGCTGTTCCTTTCGGCCGAGCCGGCAGACATGGAGTTCGTGGAAAAGCTGCTGGAGTCGAAACGGAAGGGCGATGTTAAGATAGTGATACCGTCCGAGGGCGAGGACCTGAAGCTAATCAAGATGTGTCGGGCCAATGCGAAGTTCATGCTCGACGAGCTGAAAGTGCAGAAGGAGAAGGCGAAGGAGACTGTTCCTCACACGCTGCAGGCGCTGCAGCGCGACCTTCATCTTCCCGGCCTGCCGAGACGCATCGAATGTTTCGACAATTCGAACATCCAGGGAAGCGATCCAGTCGCATCGATGGTAGTTTTTGTCGACGGGAAGCCGCGCAAGAGCGACTACAGGAAATTCAAGATTAAATCCGTCGTCGGCGCGGACGACTTTGCCAGCATGGAGGAAGTCTTAGGGCGCAGGTACTCGAGGGTGATCAGCGAGGGCGGTCAGCTTCCCGACCTGGTTGTGGTGGATGGCGGCAAAGGACAGCTGTCGGCTGCGGTTGAAACGCTGCGGACCATCAATCTTCCGAATCAGCCGATCGTCGGGCTGGCGAAGAAACTTGAGGAAGTCTTCGTGCCCGGTGAGAGCGAATCCATTCTTCTACCCCGCACATCGTCGGCACTGAAACTCCTTCAGCACATTCGCGATGAGGCGCACAGGTTCGCGATAACGTTCCACCGTTCGCTGCGCGAGAAGAGAGTTATCTCGACACAGCTTACCGACATCGACGGAGTGGGCGCAACGAAGGCGACAAAACTCCTCCGTGAGTTCGGTTCGGTCAAAGGTGTCCGGGACGCTTCACTCGAACAGCTCGCCGCGTTGGTAGGCATGAAGTCCGCGCGAAACATAAAGGACTACTTTGCAAAAGGGACGACCGATGCAGCATAATGGAACGCTGGAAAGGAAGAAAAGCGGGGACCGCAGGCAGCAGGCCGGCAACCGACCGCCGGCATCCGGTTTTCGGCCTGCCTGTTTGCTCTTGCTTCTGACTTCTTGCTTCTATCTCGGTTGCAGCAGGCTCCCGGTCCTCGAGGATTTGGGCGGCATGAGCTACACTTTCTACAACCAGGACAGCGCAAAAGTGTCGTTTCCCTCGGCCTACAAGGGGAAAATTGTGGTTATGTCATTTATATATACGCATTGCCCGGACATTTGCCCTCTCACTACCAATAACATGCAGCATCTTCAAGACACGATTGCTGCAGACAAATTTAAGGGAGTGAAATTTGTCACCATGACATTCGATCCCAACAGGGACACGCCGTCGGTGTTGAAAGCGTATGCAGATATCAGGGGTATTAAATTCGGCGACTGGGATTTCCTGAGCGGCAGCGACCCCAATACGGATTCTGTAACGTATGCCGTCGGGGTCAGGTATTTCCCGAACGATTCGACCTACTCCAAAGACGGAAAGCTTTCCTACTATATCGTGCACACCGATAAATGTATTCTCATAGACAGGAACGGGAGAGTCCGCGGCGAGTACAGCGGAAGCCAGCTCGATTTCGAGGCGATCTTGAACGACATAAAATCATTGGAACGATAAATTGACGGCATTACTGATCTCACTATTAATGATTCTGGCAGGCAGCCAGAACTTATTGGCGGTTCAAAACGCCAGCGTTGGAGTAGCGGCGAAGGGAATGAGCAGCGCAGCATTTTTCAAGATCATGAACAATTCCGACCAGGCTGATACCCTGTACGCCGTCAGAGCAGACTTTGCGGAGATGGCACAGCTCCACGTGTCTTTCAGAAAAGACGGCCTGGTGGGAATGCATCCCGTGAAGTTTGTGGCGGTGCCTGCGAGATCGACTTTCTATTTCAAGCATGGCGGCTATCACGTGATGTTAATGGGAGTTAAAGAGAATCTGACGGCCGGCAAAAAAGTCAAGCTGGAACTTCTGTTCAGGCGTGCCGGTACTATCACGGTGGAAGCCGTTGTGAAGCGCTGACGGAGCGGGAAAGTGGATGTGAGGCAATTTGTGGGGCCTTACCGGGCGGGATGCCATAGAAACGCCTTGACATGACCGGAGCGGATCTTTCCATACGACTGTTCTCCAGGGCAGCATTTGTCATCGGATTGCTCTTCGCTATTCCGGGGACAATTCTCGTCTCATTGGGACTCCTGATGATGATCCACGGCGAAGGCAGGTTTGCGGACGCGGCCCCATGGCGGCTGCTGATGCTCTTGGCGGGATTCATTGCGCTCATACCGGGTGCGGTCTCAATTCTCGTATCGCGGCGCTCGAGAAAGGCGGAAGAGTCCGTCTCCGCGATCCGCGGAAATTGATCCGCCCGTTCGATCGTAATCCCATGCGCCTTTTCTTTCTTGAATTCACAATCAAATGTGGTAAATTCTACTTCGTTATCGAGTGGAGAACCAGATGAACCGAAATCTTCTTTTTGCGACGGCAGTGTCCGCCCTCGGAAGTTTTCTCTTCGGCTTCGACACAGCCGTCATTTCCGGAACCACAAAATTTATAACCGGTTATTTCCATCTTACTGATGCCACGCTCGGCATGACGGTCTCTATCGCGCTGTGGGGCACGGTGATCGGGGCGATCGCAGTCGGCAAGCCCGGCGATCTACTCGGCAGGAAGAAGCTCCTTTCGATTTGCGCGGTGCTGTATTTCTTCTCGGCTCTTGGATGCGCTTTTGCCACGGGGTGGTACACGCTTCTCTTCTCAAGGCTCATCGGCGGACTTGCGATCGGCGCCGCCTCCGTAATGGCCCCGATGTACATTGCCGAGATATCTCCCGGGAGATTGCGCGGCAGGCTGGTCGCGGTGGCACAGTTCAATATTGTGCTCGGTATCCTGGTTGCATTTTTCTCGAACTATCTCCTCGTCGGGATCGGGCCCGGCAACTGGCGCTGGATGTTCGGAGTTATGGCGGTACCCGCCGCGCTTTTCTTCATTCTCCTCTTCTTCGTTCCGGAAAGCCCGCGCTGGCTCGTGAAGAAGTCGCGTGTTGCCGAGGCTCAGGCGGTTCTCGAGAAGGTCGGTGCTCAAAACGTTACCGCAGAAATATCCGACATCGTCAATTCGCTGAAGGAGGAGGCGGGACAGGGAGCGACGAAGCTGCTGCAGAAGAAATACCGTTTCGTGATAATGTGCGCGGTTCTTCTGGCGGCGTTCAACCAGCTGTCCGGAATAAACGTGATCATGTATTACGCGCCGATGATCTTCGAAAAAGCAGGAGCAAGCACGAACGCGGCGATGCTCGAGGCGGTCGCGGTCGGCGTCACAAACATGATTTTCACGATCGTCGCCATGTTCTTCATCGACAAGTTCGGCCGGAAAACGCTGCTTCTGGTGGGCGCTGTAGGAATGTTTTTCTCGCTCGCCGGTGCCGCATTTCATTACTACGACGAGACTCTCTTCGGCAGCACGGGGGTCGTCGTGTTCATCGTCGGGTTCATAGCCTTCTTTGCATTCTCTCAGGGTGCGGTGATATGGGTTTTCCTCGCAGAAATATTCCCGAACAGAGTAAGATCGAAAGGACAGGCCCTCGGCTCGTTTACGCACTGGATCATGAATGCGATCATAGGCCTGGTCTTTCCGCTCGCGCTCGCCGGTTTGGGCGGCGGAAACGTGTTTATGTTCTTCGCTGTCATGATGATCCCGTTCTTCTTCTTCGTCTGGAAAGTGATGCCGGAGACAAAGGGAAGATCCCTCGAAGAACTGGAAAGAATTGTCGTCTCTCAATAAAGCGTCGGCGCATTAATGATGAAGGAAACCGGGAAGAAAGCGATTACAATGATGCTTGCGCGAGCCCTCACGACACTCCTGTCGATGCTTGTTCTGTTTGTTCTCCCCGCGGCCGCGCAGATGCCGCCGGTCAGAGTTGCCTGTGTGGGGAACAGCATTACCATAGGTTACGGCCTGCCCGATCCGAACACGGCTTACCCACAGCAGCTCGGCAGGCTGCTCGGCAGCGGATACGATGTGAGGAATTTCGGCGTGAGCGGCAGAACCATGCTGAAGAAGGGAGATTACCCGTACTGGAAGGAACGGTTTTTCAAAGAGGCGCTCGCATTCAAGCCTCAGATATTGACTATCTGTCTCGGGACTAACGACAGCAAACCGTGGAACTGGAAATACAAATCGGATTTCTTCGGCGATTATATGGATATGATTAAGGCTTTCAGGGAAGTCAATCCGCTCGTTCAGGTTTTTGTCTGCCTCCCTCCGCCGGTATTCCATTCGAAGTTCGGCATAACAGACTCGGTCGTGCACGAAGGAGTTGTTCCCCTCGTGGACTCCGTGAGGAAAGCTTCGGGTGCTTACCTGATAGATTTCTACGATCCGATGAAGAACGACAGTGTGTTCTTTTTCGACGGCGTTCACCCGGATTCGACCGGCGACTCGATCATGGCTCGCATCGCATTTGAAGCTATCCAAAGAAGTCCGTCCGGAATCATAAGAAGTTTCAGCGCGAAGAGTTACGGCGGCGAGAAAGGCGGGCGGGTAACGATGTATTGGCGAACGACGAGAGGTTCAGGAGTAACGTTGAATGGGAAGAAAGTCGGCGAGTCCGATTCCGTGTCTATGTCTCCGAAGAAGAACTCGACATTCATCCTGACCACCTCGGGTGCGGTGTCCGACACTAGTGCGATAACGATTCCATAACGTAAAGGCTATTCCATGCAGGCGACGCTTTGATTTTATACTGGAAACTCTTTTTCACAAATAAACCCGATCGGAATTCCTCTATGATCAATGCGGCCGCGTCGAACGAGGGCGGAGCACCCATGAACAATTCAGGCAGAGTACAAAGCTACCGCGGGCCGTTCGCGATAATGACGACCCTGTTTTTCATGTGGGGCTTCATGACGGCGTGGAATGATATCCTCATCCCCCGCTTCAAGGAAGCCTTCACGCTGAATTACTTCCAGGCAATGCTGGTACAGTTCGCGTTCTTCGGTGCGTACTTCGTCGGATCGCTTCTGTATTTCACCGTTTCGGTAACCGCCGGAGACCCCATCGCGAAGCTCGGTTACAAGAACAGCCTTGTGATGAGTCTCCTCGTGTCGGCTCTGGGGAGCGCATTGTTCTGGCCGGCTTCTCCCAGGGCGCTTGCCTGGCCTGCGAGTTCATCGCCTCCCAACCGGCGCGTTACGCCGGTCTGATCGCCTGGACCGGGGGTCTGATCGGCCCTCCGGGATCGAAGCTCACCCAGGAGGGCGACCTGAACGGCACTCCCGCGCTGTTTGCGACCAGCGATCCGGATCAATGGGTTCCCTGGTCGCGGGTTCAGGAGTCGGCCCGCATCTTTACCGCCATGGGCGCGCAGGTGAACCTGCGCAGCTTCCCCGGCAAGCCGCACTCGGTCAGCGGTGAAGAGATCGAACTGGCCCGCCAGCTCATCGAGCGGGCCTTCGCCGGCGTTCCGGCCAGATCGTAGCGCAGAGCCGAGGCGCTTGAGCCGGCAGCGGCAGGACTCCCAGCCCAGCGGCAGTGATGAGCGCTTTCAGTGTTCCCCTTCGTACTTCCTTGTGGTTGGGAGTGGAAAGGTTGATGCCGAAGTAATTTGGATGGGTGAGGACGATGTGATTGCCGTCTCTGCTGAGAACCCATCCAGCGGATT